>CACVAQ010000237.1:0-6277 GCA_902727865.1 uncultured Aureispira sp.
AATGAAAACAGTCATCTTTGCGGGAGGGTTAGGCTCTCGAATTTCAGAAGAATCACATATGCGTCCTAAGCCGATGATTGAAATTGCTGGCAAACCTATTTTGTGGCATATCATGAAAATGTATCAAGCACATGGACACAACGAATTTATCATTTGCTTGGGGTATAAAGGATATATGATTAAGGAGTATTTTATCAATTACTTTTATCATAATTCAGATATAACAGTAGATTTGGCAAACAATCAAGTGGAAGTTCATCGAACCAATTCTGAAAACTTTAAAGTTACCTTGGTCGATACGGGGTTGCACACCATGACGGCAGGGCGTTTGCAAGGGGTCGAAAAATATATAGGAGACGATGAAGAGTTTATGTTGACTTATGGAGATGGTGTTTCGGATGTAGACATCACCGCTTTGGTCGATTATCACCATACACATGATAAAATTGCAACGGTAACAACGGTTCAACCTGCTGGGAAATTTGGTGTTTTAAATACAGATGAAGAAGGTACCGTAACGGAATTTGTAGAGAAACCTAAAGGTGGTGGTACTTGGATTAATGGCGGTTTTTTTGTCTTAAATCGCAAGGTATTTGATTATTTGAGAGAAGGAGATATGACGCCAATTATGTGGGAGGATGCGCCTATGCGTGACTTGGTTGCGGATAATGAATTGGTTTCTTATAAGCATCATGGCTTTTGGAAGTGCATGGATATTTTGAGAGACAAACGCGATTTGGAACGCATGTGGGATAGCGGAAACCCTGCTTGGAAAATTTGGTAAACTAACTTTATTACGAATAGCCTTAGAATGGTAACAGGAACAGAACTCAAAGAATTTTTTACAGGGAAAAAAGTATTTCTGACTGGGCATACTGGTTTCAAAGGCGCTTGGATGACCGTTTGGCTCAACAGTTTAGGTGCTGAGGTAAAAGGCTATGCTTTGGAAGCCGAAAAACCCTCGCTCTATCAAGACATCAATGGAGATGCCTTGTGTGAATCGCTCATTGGAGACATTCGCAATCAACAAAAATTGTTGGAAGCGGTCCAGCAATTTCAGCCCGATATTATTTACCACATGGCAGCCCAGCCCTTGGTGTTGGATGCCTACGATCGTCCTGTTTACACCTTTGAAGTCAACGCTATTGGAACGGCGAATTTGCTAGAAGCGGCTAAACTCGTTCAAGGGAAGTGTACGATTATTAATATTACAACAGACAAGGTCTACGAAAATAAAGAATGGTACTATCCGTATCGAGAAAACGACCATTTGGGGGGCTATGACCCGTATAGTGCCAGCAAAGCTTGTGCGGAAATAGTTAGTGCCTCTTACCGTTCTAGTTTTTTTAATCCCAAGGATTATGCGGTTCATCAAACTAGTTTGGCAACCGTTCGAGCTGGAAATGTGATTGGAGGTGGGGATTGGGCAGAAAACCGAATTATTCCAGATATTGTTCGTGCCGTTAGTGCGGGCAAGGAGGTTACCCTGCGAAATCCTAATGCGGTTCGTCCTTGGCAACATGTCTTGGAGGCTTTGTACGGCTATTTATTGTTGGCCATTCGAATGGATGAAAACCCGACTCGCTTTTCAGCAGCTTATAATTTTGGACCTTTGTTTGACGAATCGATCAGCGTGGCGTTTTTGGTAGAACAAGCGATAGACGAATGGGGCAGGGGCTCTTACAAAGTGGAACAGCAAGCGGGGCAATTGCATGAAGCAAAGTTGTTGCGCTTGGATTGCTCTAAAGCGGTCAATGAACTAAAATGGTATCCCAAGTGGCAGGCTAAACAAGCGATTCAGCATACAATTAAGTGGTACAAGGAAGCTTTGGATAAAAATCAAAGTCCTTTGGACATCACTCGTGCTCAAATTCAAGCGTATTTGTCTTAGTTTTGAAGGGCTATATCTGTCGTACGGAATAAGATTAAAATAGCAATGCTATCAAATTAATAGAAAAAAAACATGTTTTTCCTTGAAATTAAAAGGGATAGTAGTATCTTAATTTTTAGAATTAGCTTAAAAATATATATTTTAGGGGTCTTTGACAAACGAAGACTCCCCGCAGCTAATTTTTGCCACAGCCTACTCTTTTTCTTTTTCATAACAGTAGGTATTTGGTCGTAAGTAGTAAATAAAAAGTCGTAAGTAGCTGAATGCTACTATTTTAAATTACGACTTTTTACTTACAGCTTACTACTAAAATAGTAAAGCCTAAGCTATTTTTTATGGGCGGGCAAAAACTGTCAAAGAAGCTATTTTAGAGTTGATAAATACCTTGTAAGACCCAATAAAACACTAGAAAATACCCACAGACTATGAGTAGCTTAGACTCTCCAACTAGACTCAAGGCCAGGAACATTATCAATAGTACATGGTTTAACATGACTATTTTAGGGCTAATTGTCCTAAATGGTTTGTTGATTGGTGTACAGACGTATAATCATGTACCTAGTTATATTCAGGTGGTGCAGCTTTCCATTTTATTTATCTTCTTTATCGAAGTACTCTTGCGTTGGCATGGTAGAAGAAGCAACCGAGAATATTTTGCGGATCGTTGGAACTGGTTTGATGTGTTTATTTTAGTGATTGGAATTATTCCTGAAGTAGCAGGAATCCTATTTAGCATGGATGACCAGCAAAATTCAATTTTTGCGACCTTAAGAGTCCTTAGGATTGTTCAACTGACCCGTTCTATTCGGGCGATTGAGGAACTTCGTGTTTTAATTGGCGTCCTATTACGTTCCATAAAATCCCTTTCCTACATTGCGGTATTATTTTTATTGATCATGTATATTTATGCGATCATGGGAGTTACGCTTTTTAAAAACAGCAACTACAGCGAATCAGAGCATTTGGAGTTAACACTTAGCAACCCAGATCCTTACGGTAGCTTAGGAGAAGCCTTTTTTACTTTGTTTAGAATTTTGACAGGAGAGGATTGGACCGATTTAAGGTACAATTTGTTGAATAATGAGCATACAACAAAAGAGGATGGGATGAATACCGTGCCTACTGCTTCCAACTGGGTGGTCACGACCTATCATGTTTCTTGGATGGTAATTGCTGCCTATTTACTCGTCAACTTAGTTGTTGGAGCAATTGTAAACAACTTCCAGTTGGTTTTGGATGCTCGTAGAGAAGAAGAGGAGCGATTTAAAAGTAAAAAAGACAATCAAAATCCTCAGATTAATCAAAACCCAAATGATGGACGGGATGATGATAAATCTCCTCCGCCTAGAAGGACTACAAAACGCCCTAAAGTATAATTTATATAATTGGAAGATTTGAAAATAGACTTATTGTAGTCCTTTTTAAATCTTCCAATTACATTTAACAGCACTTAGCTGTGCTGTTACTTCGTGGTTTTACACGAAGGATAGATTTAAGCTTGCCCCTTAGGCGTATTAAAATTCATTGGAAAGGGATTTGCATTTGCTTCTAGATCTTTGATCGTGCCATTTGATGCTTCATACCGCTTTACATTTTCTTGCAAAGCATACATCAACCGTTTCGTTTGTTGAGGGGTCATGATGACTCTAGATTTTACTTTTGCCTTTGGAACATTAGGAACCAAGCGGATAAAATCTAAGATAAACTCAGAATTAGAATGAGAAATAATACTCAAATTTGCATAGACACCTTCTGCTATCTCTTCTGATAATTCAATATTAATTTCGTTTTGCTTTGGTGGATGATCATTCATAAACAATTAAATTTGAAGAACAACGGGTTCTTTATGATGGAATAGCATTTTTACATGAAGTAATGGTAAGAATGAAGTCGTATTAAAACGAGGATTCTGCTTGAAATATTACCTTGGCTCAAACGACCTCTACACAAAAATACAGAAAATTAGTAGAAAATGAAGATTAAGCAATTCTTACAGGCGATGAATCCGTCATTTTTTTATTCATTGCTCCGTTGATTCGCTCATTAGCTTTGTTTGCTCGCTTTGCTCGTGCGCTGACTCCCTTGGGTTTATGAGCATTGTGTTCGTTTAGGGATTCAATGGAGCAATGTTTATATGAGTAATAAATAAACTTTTTTGTCCTAGAGGTAACGTTTCTATAATGGGGAGCATTAAATAGCAGAACAACTAAAACGCCTTATATCTCAAAAAAATTTATTATGAAAAATACATCAAAATTATTCGCATTAATACTTGTAGTCTTATTCGCTGTATCTTGTGATAGCGCAAACCAAGCTGAACAGACTGTTGTCGCAAGCCCAGACAAAATTGATTTGAACTCTCATCGTGGTATGAAAGGATCGTATCAAGCTGTTGATCGTTTTTCTTTAGCGGACATAGATGCAAATATTGATGCTATGGAAACAGTTGCAATGCAACAGCTGAATCAAGAAAATGCGGATGCGCAAGATGTAATGGCTTTAAACGCAGCGTTTATGGCTGCCGAAAAAGAAGCTCAACTATTAGAAGTACGATTCTCTATGTCTGATGAGCCAGTAGATAATGGTATGTTTGTTTTCTCTATCGAATCTCCTGATGGGAAAAGCTTAACATTGGAAATGTACGATGAAGAAGGTTACGAAAAAGTAGCAAATAACGAATTTGACGTAACAGAAGGGAATAACTACAAAGCATTGAATGTGAATTCGATGGAAGAAGGAGATTACTTATTCCGTTTAAAAGATGATGAAGGAAGAGAATTGGTTAGAACTGTAAATATTACTACCCCAAAGTAATTAGAGTCTTTTACCAATAAGAATATATTAATCGGGTACATCTATTTAGATGTACCCGATTTTTTTTTGCAAACTTAGAGATAGCCTTTTACCTTGTTTTTGAACCCTTTTAATGATCTTTTGTTAATAAGTGTGTTGGCTCGCTTTGCTCGTGAACTCATTCCGTTCGGTTCATGAGCGCTACGCTTTCGTTAGCTACGCTGCTACTGCGTGGTTGTGCCCCTTTGTTAATCCGTGCCGTCGCTTTGTTAGTCGCTAAGCTTCTGAGCGCTGCGCTTTGGTTTGCTTCCTTCGGGTTTTTAAGGGAGTAATGTAAGTAAATAGGCACAAGTAATCTTGATATTATAGAAGGAATTGAATCTGTTAGAGGAGGGAAAAGTGGAAGATATACTTTTTGCCTAAAGGAAAATTAGCGGCAGATAAATTGATGGAATAATTGATGTTATTAAGAACTAAAAAATGTTTCTAGCGTTGATTTGCAGTCGATTGTTCTGCATGATGCGTTTGTTAATGAATAAAAAATTTTTAAAATAAAGTAGATAAAATTTGTTTTTCTAGTATTAGAAAATTAATTTGGTAACGATAAAAGATAAAAAAAAGTATCTGTTACAATAAAAATTAGATATTGACGATACAGATACCCCCCTTTTTTATATTAATAATTATTAACAAAACCTACCAAAAAAAGAAGTTATGACAAAGTATACAAGTCTATTTATGCTAGGATTATTTGTGCTTTTGTTTACAGTATCTTGTAGTGACCAAACAAATACTACTAACATTACTATTGACACAGACATCACTAGATCTGCACGAGGACATTCTACGCAAGTGAATTTTCAAGGTCAAATGGTTACTCTTGAAGCTGGTGACATGATTGGTGTTGCTAAAGCAATGAATGCTGATAATGCAGATGCTCAGGATATTATGAATATGAATGCAGCATTAATGGGAACAGAAAAAGAAGCTCAATTGTTGGATGTAGACTTTACTATGTCTGATGATCCAGTAGAAAACGGCATGTTCATTTTTGGTGTTGAAACTAAAGATGCTAAAGATTTAACGTTAGAAATGTTTGATGAAGAAGGTTTCGCAATGGTTGCAAACAACAAGTTTGAAGTAACAGAAGGAAACAACTACAAAGCATTAAATGTACAGTCTTTAGATGCAGGGTCTTACAACTTCCGTTTGAAAGACGATGCTGGTAAAGAATTGAATAGAGTCGTAACCGTATCAGAAAAATAATAGTGCAAAATGTATCTATTATACAAAATCTCCCTTCTCTTTATTAGAAGGGAGATTTTTTATTGTTTAGTATCTAAGATCAGTACTTCGCTATGTATAGTAAGATTAAATAAGGGGTTAAAACAACTTTCGTTCTTTGAAAACTCTTCTCACGCAGTAAGCACGTAGTAGCAGCGTAGCTAATCGTGTGGTAATAAGTTAAACCACTTTTCTATTAGACCGTATGAGTCGTAAGTTTTTTTTTGATAATAAACGAATACGGCTTTTTACTTAAAAGGTATATCCCAATTCATAGCTGTTAAAAGATAGTCTATGTTTTAAACGACT
>CACVAQ010000237.1:6377-17428 GCA_902727865.1 uncultured Aureispira sp.
AACGACTGATTTAACACAGCCTACTTAGGTTGTTTTTTTAGGGCTCTAATGTTTATTTTTTAAAATAGTCATGATTTGAGGTAACAGTACTACCGGTATTATCATATAATAAAGTAATTCCCGTGCTTTTATGGAAGTAACATTTGCTATTACCCCAAATAAGGAGTGACTACTCTAGCAGACAATCACTTAAAGATGCCCCTTATTAGTCAATTAACTTAAATCCAGGTTTAAATTATAAAACAAATAACGATGAAAAAAACAATACAATTCCTAAAATTGTCTATCTTATTTTTAACTTTTACAAGTCTTTTTTCTTGTAATCCTGCGTGTGATTGTGAGAAGAGTACAACAATATCTGATGCCACAACTAGAGCAGTCGATATAGATGTAAATGAATCTTTCAGAAACCGCTTAGTAAATAGTGTATCGAAAGAAGTGAACAGTGTAGCAAGTGTTCCTAGATTTAAATTTACAGTGGATATGCTAGAAGGGATTGAGCCAGAAGAATTAGATATTTTGACTAAAAACGCCAACGAAAATAAAAGCGAAGCTTCTGCAAATGTTGAAGCAACAGAATTGGTGACTAGTATTTTTAATGCATTGATCGCAACTGAAAATTCTCAAAATCAACTAGCTGTTGAATTTTCAATGTCTGAAGAACCTGTGGATAATGGAACATTCATTTTTGGAATTAAATCAGAAGATAAACAAGATTTAACGTTCATGATGTATGATGAAGAAGGTTTTGCAATGGTGGCTAACAATAGTTTTGAAGTGAAAGAGGGAAGCAATTATCAAGCGCTTAATGTCTCTGATCTAAAGGCAGGTAGCTACATCTTTAAATTGGTAAATGAAAAAGAACGCAAAGAACTAGTAAAACGTGTGGAAATTTCTGAATAAACTACGTTGTCAATTTATTGGCTAAACAAGAAAGGGTTGAACTGTATCAAACAGTTCAACCCTTTCTTGTTTTAAAGGCCTTCTATTTTATGATAATGTAAAGGGATTGAAAGAGTCGAAAAGGGCTTAGATAGTGACATTATGGAGCCTTAAGGTATTACCGATCATGTGATTAGAAGCCTAAGGGGAACAAAGACTTAGATCTTATTTAAGCGCTGTTAGGCCGCAAGATCTTTATTATTTCGAAGGCTTCTTGAGTTGCAAAAGCATAAAAAAACAGCAACCATTTTTTAAATGATTGCTGTGTTTTTCTTTATAACGTAGCCTGTAGTATTTTACAAACTTGTTGTACTAATCTTCTATGTAGAATTGATTAATATTTGATTATTTTTTGAACGAACTCAGACGTTTTATCATTACCAATGGTAACAAAATAAGTCCCTGATGGAAAATCAACCACCTCGTCTATTCTAATTAAATGGTTTTGTTGCATTGTAATTTCTTTCATAACTAAAACACGTCCATGTATATCTACAATTTTTAAGACAGCATCCGAATTATCATTTTCCCAATTGCTGAAATCTATCATTAGATGATCTCTAGCTGGAACAGGATAAACCTGAATCGTACTATTCTCAGTCGATTTACTTCCGTCAATAGCGTGAATTTTCGAATAACTATAACTGCCATCAAAGTCTATTTGTTTTAGTCGATAGTAACTAATTCTTTGATGTGGATTTATGTCATTCAGACGATAGTTCAGACGACTTTTACTATTACCAGCTCCATCAGCCCCACCAATCGTACTAAATTCTGTTTCGGTATCAAGCATACGCTCAATAGTAAAGCCTTGATTATTCAGTTCTGATGCTGTAGCCCAACTTAATTGAACGTTATTTTTATCTAGGCGATACGCTTCAAAAAATAACAACTCAATTGGCAGCGTTTCGTTGATGTCCTCTACAGCAAAGGGCGAAAAATCACGAATACCTGTCTTGGTTTGCGTAAAAGAACCTCCCAGAGAATTAGCTCCTGTATAAGCAAGAGGATGATCCCATAGAAAGCCATTAAAGTGAGCGACACCAGATTGATTACGATCAAACCCAGGTAACTCTTGTGGGGCATCCCACTGAACGGTCAAGGTAGCCGAAGAGCCACCAATAATTGATTCTGTGATGTGCCAAGAGCGATTAACAATATCTTGAGTTTCAGGAGTACCTGTTGTGCCAAAATCCCAAACCCGGTCTTCCACACGAGCACTAAAATTATCAACTGTTCCAATATTGTTTAGTGTAGCAGGGTTGTACGTTGAATTACCAATTGGAAAAAAAACAGTAGCCGCTCCAACTTCTTGCTGCAAAGAACCAGCGCCATTTGTAATGATAAAATGACTTGCATCAAAGTTCAAAATAGTAGCACTAGGCGTCAAGACAAGGTTGTTGTTCCCTAATTCAATACTGCCATTGTTTAACAAATCAATTTGAGCAGAAACAATAATACCATCATTCAAAATTAAATGATTGCCATTGTTGACCCTTAGCATAGGAATCGTCATAGGGATCGTACTAGATAAGTTTTGATGCGTGTTTCCTTCAAATGTCATCCAGCCAGATCCTGAATAATTAGTAGTAGCCCCTAATTGTACCCAATTTAGATCAAGGCCCAAATTGCCTTCATTGTTGATGTTCCCGTTATCATTATTGATAACGCCACCATCATTAATTTTTAGGTTTGCTGTGTTTGTAATTCTTATAGAGGCACCATTGTTCACTATTCCTCCTTGCGCCCAAAGTAGCGCAGGAAAGAGAAGAAAGATACCCTGTAGAATTGTATTTTTTAAGTTCATAGTCATTGTTTTTTTAGAATAAATAAAAGTAATTATTTATTTATTCATTGATTTTAACAATGCTTTGATCTCTGCTAATTCTTTTTGAGTAGCATCTTGCGCACTTTTTAGTGCATTGATAGTCGCTTGTTGCTCTTTTACAGCATTAATCAGCGCATAAGTAAATTTATTAGGATCTACTTCTAAAAAAGATTCCGAAGGAGCACTTGATGGATCTTCGTCCTCACCAGAAGCTTCATTTAAAGTCACCAAACGAACCATATCAGGAGCTATTTCTTGCAATTCCTGTGCAATAACACCTTGGTAGACCTTATTTTGTTCTACTTTGCTTTCGCCCCAGATTTCTTGCATTTTATCATTATAACTGAAGTTAACCGTTCTTACTTTCATCAAAAAATCAAGACCTTCATTATAATCAGATACATTTGTTTTTAGACGAGCATCAGAAAATACAGCCCAACTTCCACCACCTAGTTTGTTGGCAGTTCCATTAACAGATAAGCGTGCAGTAGGAGATTCTGTTCCAATACCAACATCTCCACCTCGTTGAAAAGTCATAGAAGTAGAAGCAGCCGTACAACCACTATTGATATGTAATTTATTCGTAGCTCCATCATGATGAATATCAAAACCACAATAAATGCTGTTTGTTATTTGAGTTCTTGCATTTTCAGTAAATACTAAGCGACCCGATTCTGCATCATTAGAAACTGTATTACCAATTTGAATCGTTGGTCTATTAGGATCTGCTGCAATGATTAAATGGTCACCAGAACTAGCTGCTGCTCCAATGGACAATCCCTCTGTGAAACGTCCGCCACCTTGAATGTGAAGTGTTTCTGTAGGAGTGTTCAAGCCAACACCAATTCTATTGGCACCTGCATCTACAAATAACATGTTAACAACATCATTCGATTCAATTCTAAAATTGCGATCTAAACCTTGTTCGTTAAATACAAATTGTGAGTTTGCATCTAGGTCAACAGAAGTAATTCCATTTTCCATGATTTTAAATCGACCATCATTTCCGTCATCTGACATAGTAGCCAGCGTAATTCCCGTTACAGAACCATCATTCCAATTGGTGGCATCACCAAAGTACGTTTGACCATTGGCTCTAACTTGGAAATGAGTCGTACCATTATCTTGTACATTAAAATTCCCTGTACCATTCAGGTTATAAGTCATGTCGAAATTATTTTGTTGAATACGTGTTGCTTGAGTAAGCGTACCACCTAGTCTAATTTCATTGGTTGTTGTTGTCAAGCCATTGACTGCAGAAACATCAAGTGTGACAGTTCCTCCAGTACCACCACCGACTAGACCCCTTCCAGCAACTACTGATGTAATTCCTGTACTAGGAAGCACAACACTATTACCATTAGAAATACTTAATGTATTTCCAGCGTACGATAGGGTTTGGTTACTAACACCACTACTTATTTCAACCCAAACCGTACCGTCAAAATACCAAAAACCATTGGTTGTAAGGTCAAAGACCAGAAGGCCTACTGCTGGAGCTGCAATTGCTATTCGTTGAGATGTAATCATACGTGGGACTAACATCCCTTTGTCCGTTGATTTAACGTGCAGCATTGCTGAAGGGTCAGGATTACTATTGTCGTTGTTAATTCCAACTCCTTGGGCAAATAGAGTCTGTGAGAACATCAGCACAAAAATGCTGGATGCGATGCATTTGAAAGGGGATAAAGAAGTCATTTTATTTAATTTTACTGTTGATAGAAAAAATAGATTTTAGTGTTAGAAGTGAGCTATATTCGTAATGTTTCTGTTGGATTAATTTTATGCTCTTTATATTACAGGGACGTATATTGAAAATAAATTAATCTTTATTAAAACATATGTTAATAATTTCATTTCATTGGTAGTTCTATTTTACTCTTTTTAATAAAGGGTTGATTTGTGTATACTAATTACTGTAATCGCTGGGATTTCTCCCACAACACAGATTGTTCATTTAAAATATATCGTTTCATCCCTAATAAAGCTGAAAAATTCATCATTAAAAAATAAAAAGGAATGAATAAAAATTTGTTTTGCAGTTTTTTTGCTTTGAAAATAAATCCTAAGCCACCTAAAATATAAAATAATCCATGTAATAGACCTAAGACTAAATAACTACCTTGTAAGGCATAAGCAAGGTATATATTTATTGGTATAATCAAAAATAATGCTAAAGGAGTAATAGTCCACCTCAAACAACGATGCGAAAGATACTGAAAGGCAAAAACGGGATATTTAAAAGGATTTAATAAGGATCTCGTTCTTACAATTGATTGTATACCTCCAGTACAAATTCTAACTTTTCGTTTCATTTCTTCTTGAATACTCATCGAGCCGTACTCCAAAGCATAGGCCTCTTTTGTATAAGCAATTTTAAATCCATGTGGAATAACGGCTAAAGAAATCAAAAAATCATCTAAAATAGTATCTGTCGTTGGTGCTTCAAAAAGCGCTGTGCGTATTGCAAAAAGCTCTCCTGCTGCCCCAATGGCTGAATTAAATTGAGAAGACCAGTTTTTAAGAGCCGATTCATATTTCCAATAAAAGCCTTCGCCAGCAGTTGCTGCCTTACTCTTATCTCCAATCTTAATTCTTTTCTCTCCAGCAACACAGCCAACTTTTTCGTCGTTAAAGCAAGTAGCAATCACCATTAAAGCTTCCTCGTTCAATATAGCATTAGCATCCGAAAAAACAAGTATATCTGCTTTTATCTGAGGCACAACTCTATTCATCGCTGCTATTTTTCCTCCTCGTTCGTCTACATGATACGTTGTAATTCGATCTTGTTTTTTTAAATATACATCAGAACCGTCATTAGAACCATCGGTAACAAATATGATTTCTAATAAGTGCTTCGGATAATTAAGGTTAAAACAATTCTCAATTTTCTCATCAAGATATGCTCGTTCATTATAAGCAGGTATAATCAAAGCCAAAGAAGGCAACTCTTTACTTGTTTCTTTATTTGAATGCGTAAAGCGTAGTTTGATTTTTGTCAAACAAAACAATAAAATAGGATATCCTACATATGTGTATATGATAAGGAGGAGTGATCCCCAAAACAAGTATTCTAACATAACTAGTTATAAAAATGGTTTGAATGATTACAACGTTATTGTAATAGTTCTGCCATTATATTAACGCTATTCTCCCAAGAATGAGAGTTGGCAAATTTAATTCTTTCTTCTGATAATTCGGTACTATTATTCTTTAGTAACTGCTCAATTTTTTTCTCAAATTCATGTTTGTCTACAGCCAAAGAAACATGATCTGAGAACATAAGCATTCCTTCTGTTTTTGTGGCAACAACGGGTTTTCCCATGGCCAAATATTCATCGATTTTACGAGGATAGTTCCCGATCGACATTTCGTTTAACAATTGCGGATTAATGCAAATATCAAATCCATGTATAAAAGCAGGCAACGATTCTGGTTTCTGAAAGCCTAAAAAATGAACATTATCCAATTCATGTAACAAGCTTTTTTTAAACTTTTCATCTTCTCCTCCAACCAAAACAAGCGACCAATTAGGCTTGGACTTTGCCAAATAAACCAAGAGGTCAATATCTAATCGTTGAGAGGTTAAGTTTCCAACATACCCAATAATTGGTTTTTTGATAACACTAAGGGCAGGTGGAATGAATTTAATATCTTGTGGTTGAAACATCTCTAAATCACAGCCTTGCCCGATAAAAAAACTCTTCTCGTTGTATTTTTTTGCATACTTTGCGAGGTAAGTGGAATTTGTAACCACCCAATCCGCTTGCTTAATCAATTTTTCTTCTGCTACCGCACCATGTTTTTTAAAATAGGGTTGAGCAATTAAATAATCCCTAATATAATAAATAAATAATTGGGGTTTTAAAATTTTCTTTAACTCAATTCCTTGGAACATAGCACTGTCATTAAATAAGATGAATTCTTTTATATTCAATTCATCCAAAGACTGCTTTATGTTTTTAGCCAATTTTTGGCTGTTTTTTTTCGTTAAATATTGAAATAAAGATTTCGAATTTAGCCACTGCACAGATTCCATAATTACAGTTGGAGTGAGTACCTGAAGGTTCTCATTTATTTGCTCCAAAGGCTCTTTTTCTTTCTTCAAAACAGCGATTCTATTTTGGCTAATAGGATCTTTTTTTCCTTTTAACCAACTAATTCTATCAAGTGGTCTATTAACATAAATCACTCGATTGTGTTTGGACAATTCTAGGGCTATATTCTTGCAATTGCTTCCAATTTGAATATCCCAAGGTTGCAAACCAAAGATCACTATATTTGTATTCTTAATCATAATTATTTGATTTAGACATTAGGTTCTTTTTCATGTGAAAGCCAATGACTTAAATCCCGTTGAATTAAATTGCCAAAGGATACAATTTCCTCTTTATATATCTCCTCAATTAATCGTTTTCTCACGGCATTAGACAGTGGAACTCTTTCCAAGTTCTTTTTTCTAAGATTCGTTACTATCTTTTGCATCCCGTGCGATTCTCTAACACGTTGAATTAGAGCAGGACTAATCTTCTCTAAACCTTTACGGAGAAAACTCTGTTGTCCGATAAACAAATCTACGTATTTATTTTTAATTTTTCCAGAAACATTATACTGTACAGACATATCAGGGACAAATGCCTTGTCAACGCCGATAAAATCGAACAATTCCTGCATAAACGCCACGGGTTCTTTACGCAAGTCTTCATATAACATTATTTTAATCTGAGATGGATCAAAAAGTTCAAAATAACGCTTCATGTGCGTATAATAGAAGCCTTCTTGGACTAGGTCATTTTTTTGCCACCAAAGATTTCCACGTTCAAAACAATCTTCAAAATTAGGCGTTGGTGGTCTATTTTCTCTAACCAAATGCAAATACCTAGAATATAGTCGATCAGCAGGATTGCGAAAAATAGCAATGAGCTTTGCTTCAGGAATATGTTTTTTGATGTTTTGTGGCGCCTTTGGCATATATTGGTACATGGTAGAAGACTCCCCAACTGCCTTTTCATCCGCTACCGTCTCAAATAACGCCTGATAATCCTCTAACTTTGTTACCGCCCAAGGATAAAAGTTGAAACCATCTGGATCTTCTTTATCATAGCCTGTCGTTTTCTTTTGCCCTTCTAATGCAAAAAAATTAGGCTCTTTAACGGGACTCATGAAAACATCGGGGTGCTGCTTGATCGCTTGGTAAACAGATGTCGTTCCACTTTTACCAGCCCCAATGATTAAAAAGTTTGGATACTTCATTTGTGCTTTTTTATTTTTTTTGATAATTTACAATTAACCATGAGGTGTGTGATAAAACTTTTTATTGGCTCCTTTTAATTTTAATAAAGAAAGTACCATAAAAAAGACAGCGACAGGCAATTTGAGCAATGCTTTTAATAACTTTATTGTAAACATTTCTCTAGGAATTGAAATGAAGTTCGCTAGAACATTAGCTAAAAAACCAAAAAACCAGACGCCAAAGGTGCTCGATCCTGCCAAATAACAAACAATCGTGCCTATTCCTAAAAAAACAGGCAATAAGAGCCTTGGAGGCAGTGCCATTTGATAAATTTTGTTGAAAAAATCAAAATTTCCTTTGGTCAATAAATCTTTGATCGCTCTTCCTCCGTACTCTTTTAAGTAGTGATACTGGGCCGACAACCATCTTCTTCGCTGTTTGGCAAAAACGGCTACTTTACTTACTTTTTCATCCCAAACAATCGCATTATGAACATAATGAATGTGCTTCCCTTGCTCCAATAATTTTAATTCTAGCTCCTTATCAAAGCCACCTACAGCAACCGATTTTTCCATTAAGGATTGAAATAGGGGATATTTAAACGCCATTCCTGAGCCGACCAGTCGAGCAGAAAAACCGAGATTTATTTGACCTAAATTATAAATGTTATTATTAATAGCCTCACTAAGTGCATCCAATAAAGCATAGGAAGTGTCTGTGTTTTTGGCAATTCGACGTCCTTGAATAACGCTTGCACCTTGATGATAGGCTTCATTTATTTTAGCTAAAAAGTCTTTTTCCATAACATTATCGGCATCTAAGATCACCGCAAGATCATAGTCTGCTTCTAATTGTTGCATGCTATAGTTTAAGGCTTTGACCTTTGTACTTTGCTCAAAGTGGACTTCTACTACTTTGATGGGCAATTCGTTTAATAATGCTAGTGTTTCTGGCAAAAACGAATCGGCTATCACAATTACGGTATAGTTTTCATAGGCTTGTGTCAATGCTTTTTTTGCAACATCAACAATGACGGCATCCTCTTTGTACCCTGGAATAAATACAGCCATCGAGGCTTCTGCGTTCAAAGGTGTTGGCAATTTAACAAATGCCTTGGTCGCATTTATTTTAGCTCCTATCGCAAAAAGCAACATGTAAAAAGAGGCCAAGGCCAAATAACCTCCAATTAGAATAGATAAAATAGTAAGCATGTAGATATATTTTTTAGATTATTTTTTACGTTTTTAATGGACAATTGTTAAATGCTTATCGAACTAGAGAAATGAGATAAAATGCCTTTTAAATAAGCTTTTAACAATTGTGGTTGTCGAATGTATTTAACGATATGCTTAGGAACTAAAACAAATAGGGTATAAAAGCAATAGAAAATAAATTGCGCTGTTTTGTAATGAATTTTAGCAAATAAAATTCTATTGCGGCTTAGGTAGAAAATTTTTAAGGGGCTTTCCTTCTGGATAGAAGCCGATTCTTTGTGAAAAATAACCGAGTTTGCTTGATAATAAACTTGATATCCTTGTTTATGAATCTGTTCACACCAATCTATTTCTTCATAATAAAGGAAATAGGCTTCATTCATTTTCCCCACTTTGTCTATAACGGCTTTAGGTAGCATCATTGCAGCACCGTGACCATAGCCTGTTAATTTTGCGGTTGAGTTTTCTGGATTATCTGTTTTCTTTTTACTGTAAGAATTACTACGCATCGTATATTTACTCATTCGAGACGTCCCCGCATATTGTATCAGATCAGGGCTGTCGTAATATTTGATTTTAGGACTAACTAACCCAATGGTAGGATCTTGTTCTAAGGTTGCTACCATTGGAGCCAAAAATAAGGGCGTAACGCAAGTATCTGGATTCAGAAACAAGCAGTAGACACCTTTAGCGGCATCAATGCCCAAGTTGTTCGCCCCTGCAAAGCCTAAATTTTTAGAACTCTTTATCAAGCGAACGGAAGGGTAGTTTTCCTCGATTAAGCTTAGATCATCTTTGGGAGAAGCATTATCAACCAAAATAACCTCATAATTGCGATAGGCCGATTGATCTAACGAAGACAATAAATCAAGAACTTCATTCGACGTGTTGTAATTCACAACAATGATAGAAACTAAAGGGTTTGATTTCATGACATTGATTTTGAAGGTTTTATTAAGTAATACAACCCTCGGTAAAAGAACCTAGTATTAGAAATAGCTGCTGGTAATAAACCCAAAGCCTTTTTTTTATTTAATTGTGCTATTTGAGGAAAATAGACCACTTTTAACCTTTTTATTGCTGCTGGATATAAGGGATGTTCTTTGTAAAGGTTTAATATTTTTGCCATTTCAGCATAAATAATCAAGGATTTGTGAATCGTGTTCGTTGCGTGAATCCGATAATACCCCAATATTTCTTTCAAAAAGTGCAATTCATATCCGGCCGCAGCAATTTTTAGCCACATGTAATAATCTTCAATTTTGAGTGTTTCATCATAGCCGCCTAGCTCCGTAAGGACTGATTTTCGGATCATGGCACAAGTACTCGAAAATGGAAAGTCTCTTAAAAAAACCTCCTTGAACGTATAGATTCTAGCTGGCGAAGATTTTTGCTTATCAGCCTCCAAGTCAACCCCCTTGTCATCTACTCGTATGACGTTTCCAGAGCAAACAGCTGCTTTAGGGTTTTTTTCGAGGAGGGCAACTTGCAAGACTAATTTGTCCAAGGCCCAATAATCATCTGATCCTGTAATACAAATGTACTTCCCTTTTGCTAAAAGAATTCCTTTGTTGATATTGGCACAAATTCCTTGATTCTTTTGATTCAGAATAAATTGGAAATTGTGTTTATCGGCCATTTTTTGAATAATAGACGCACTATTGTCGGTAGAACAATCGTCAATAACCATCAACTCTATATGTTCATACCCATAAGATTGTTGAATAACGCTATTCAATAATTGTTCTATGTATAAAGCATGATTATAGGAGGGAATTAGGACCGTTACAATAGGCTTTTTCATAATTATTAAGTGACATTACTTCGTGGAGAA
>CACVAQ010000237.1:17528-23865 GCA_902727865.1 uncultured Aureispira sp.
AAACTAATATGAAATGGTTTTTATGTTTTTTGGTAAAAAAACTAAAAATCCCACGAAGTATTAAAGTGATAAAACTAGGATTTTTTAAGAACGACTAATGTCTAGAGGTCAATAAAATATCTTTGAATAAAAAAAGCATGGTTAAAAAATAAAGAAAGTAAGTGATGGCGAACGCATAAGTCATTCCAATCAAGTCGTAATGTTGAACACCAACTAAGGACAAAATAGCAAATAAGCTTATGAATATAACTTCTGTGATAATAAATGTTTTAGTCATTGCTTTAGCAACCATTAAAAAGCTCAATATCCAAGACGCTATTTTAAAAATGTCTCCAATAAGTTGATAGAAAAATAAATCTCTAACTTCTGAAAACTCAGGAGTGAACAAGATGTATATAATCAAATCTCTGGTCACAAAGATAGAAATAGATAATACTAATACTATCGGAATCAGAAATTTATATCCTTTAATTATTTCTTGTTGTAGTGCTTTCTTTTCTTTAATCGAAGACAATTTTGGAAGATAATAAACAGACAAAGAAAACGTAATGACCGTTAGATAGAGTTCAGAAATTTTCCAAATAGCTTGCCAGTAGCCTGCCGCTTCGGGAGACAATTGCACGATGATATAATCTCGTAGATAGATTTGCCGAACGTTGAGCAGGATGACAGAAACAAAGGTCATTAGCGAAAAATGACTTAGTTTTTTAAAAGAGTCGCTGTCCCAATGCTTCAGAAAATTGTCTTTAGAAAACCAAGTACTTGATTTTGCATAATAAATTAAAATACCAAAGCCAATAATTTGACTAATGATTAAAGCCAATAAAGCCCCTTCAACACCGCCTAAGATAACTAAGATAATGGTTGAAATTAAACCTAAAATACTCGTTAAGATTCGAGCGGTGATTAGTTTTTTTATTTCTTGAAAACCATTCAAGGCATGCATCAAAATTTGACCAGAAGAATAAATGGTAATCGAAAAGGCCAGTACAATCAAAACAAAACTTAGTTCTTTTTTATGAAAAAGATACACACTCAATCTTTCATGAAAAATAAGAATAAGAATGGAAATGACGATACTCGATAGGATGGTGAGAATAAATGAGGTACTAAGAATCTTAGCATAGGCTTCTTTCTCTTCCTTGTGTTCGGCTAAGTATTTAATCGTTCCTTGCCCAATACCCATATTCGAGCTACTATTGGTAATGGTTAGGAAGTTTTGAAACTGCCCAACATAGGCAACGCCTGCTGGTCCAATAATATAAGCAACAACTTTGATGGAAATAATTCCAGAAAGCATTCTAATGACAGTGAAAATGGCAGACCAAAAAGTAGTACTCTTTAAATTCATTTCTTGTATTCTTTATTTGGCAGTTTATGCTATCTTTTTATTAAAAATTGGATTGAAATTTAGGTAAGGCTTCCCCTTTTGCCCATTTTCGAGCAATCCAGATATAAGCTAAACTCATACTAATGGTCAAGTTACTTGGCAATTGATAAATAACACTATTCCCATAATTGGCCGCAAGTAAGCCTAGAATACCACAACAGAGCGCCAATACTTTGGGATACAGTTCGCTGTCCTTTAGCTTCAATAGCATAAAAAAAGTCGACCCAAGAAGGAATAAATAATAAGCCCAATAGAAATAAAGCCCCATGATACCCACCTCAGCTTGCAATTGTACATAACCGCCATCTGTTCCTTTCATCACATTATCTTCGCCATTGAATCGATTTCCCCAATAACCAGCCGTCCCAATTCCCCAACCAAATGCATGTTCGTCCATGTATTCTTGATAATGGGCTCTCGCTTCGAGTCGATATTGATAAGAAGGATCATTGGTATCAAAGGCCGTCCGCATTCTATTAACCGTATAATTACTTTGACCAAGTGTTGTAAAGAGGAGAATAAACAGGATCGCCGCACCAACTGTTACACCCGAAATGGTCACAAGGGGTTTGCGGCACCAAACTAGATAGGTCCCCATGCCAATAAAAGGAACCACTAATGCCCCTCTAGTACCAGAAATCGCCATTCCGTAATAACAAGCCAACATGCCGATTCCATAGAATATTTTATAGTACCGCCGTTTTTCGTGAATAAATAGAATGTTGGCAATTACTCCTGCATGGGCCTGCGCAACGCCTGATTGCCCTGCATTTTCATAAAAAGAAAAAACCCGCAGCTTGCCAAATAACATATGGCGATCCAGTTTGGGTTGAATAAAAATATTGTCGGCAAAATTTAGCCCAATATTAAGCTGGTAAGCGCCATAAAAAGCCCCGAAGATCGAAAAACCTACAAAAAGCAAAAAAAAACGTTCTAAATCCGCTTTTTGATTTAATAACATGTAGGTAAGAATAATCGACAATAAGAGATAAAGACCATAAGAGCGCATCGCATAAAACCAAGCCACCCTACTGGTGGCTTCTGGGTTAAATAGTTGCAGGAAAACAAAGAAATACCAAAGAGAGGTCAGCAAAATCAACTTGTTCTGGAGGATGCCATACTTTGCTTTGGCTCCTCCGCTGAAAATCATTGCGATGAGTGTCAGAAATAATAAACCATCGACGCCCAAACCAAAGGGTAGTTTAAGTCTAGTATAAGCGAACAAATACCGAGACATTAAACTCCAAAAAAAGCAGTAGGTCAATACAGACCACATCCCTAATCTAGGGTTTTGGAAAACCTTATAGAGATAAAAAAGACTTATTGGAAGTCCAAATAAAGCGATAAATAGAAGTCTCCAATCCGATAAAATGCCTTGTGCAAGAATAAAAATGCCTAAAAGGAGCCCTATAAAAATGATAGGTGTGTAAACAGTATCTGCTCCTGTTCTAGTATGAATAAGATTTCGAAGGCCCATAGGTGTTATTTTAAGGATCCCGCTCGATTAAATCGAGTTAAAATCGACTGGATTTTACTTGCCTTTCGTGGTATAGGACCTATAATTTCTGTTAAAAAGTTAATTTTAACTCCATTTAAACACATCAATGGTTCTTTGCCTAGTGTTTTTGTCATGTCGTCTAAAGATTGTCGATCGGCATCTTCCCAAGAGCGGTTTGCTCTAGTCACCAAGACGCAATGATCTACTTTATGCCAGAGTGAATAAGGCACTTGATAACTATGCAAATGCGGCAACTCAAGGATAACGTAGTCGGCATCTTTTGTTTCAGAGACTATTTTGTCTCGGAGCGTATCTAGCGTCAAAGAATCTAAATTATAATCCGAAATGGATAATGGCGCATCTTTGTCATTAGAATCAAAAGGAGATTTCCAAGTACTTCCATCTTCAGGCTTCGGTTGATAGATGTGGACTTTTTTACCTTTTAAGGCCCATGCTCTAGCCAACTCTTGCCCTACAAACGTTTTTCCTTCGGCACTTTGCATACTGGTAATGGCCAGAAAAATTGGTTTTTGGGTCCCAACGGTTCCTTTGAGGTCTAAGTGTTCTATTAATCGGTTGCTCAACGAGCGCCTTAATTGATTGTAATAGATGCGACCATGTTTCATAGGGAAAATAGGGAACGCAGAGGTCAAAGGCAAGCCTGTCAGTTCGATTAAACGAAGTGGTTGGCGAATACTCCGGTCCATCAGTTCCAAGAAAACAAGAAGCCCTATAATTGAAATTCCTCCGACGAGCGCTGCAATTATAATCAGTAATTTTCGTTTAGAAGGATCTGGAGCCGTAGGGAAAATGGGCGCATCTACTACTTTTAATTTGGTAGATAAAGCAATGTTTTGCTGGCGCATTTTGGCTAAATTTAATGCTTCCAATATTCTCAAATAAGCACTTTCCGCAACCGCAACTTCTCGTTCTATCTTAGTTAAGTTAGACCCAATTGGTGCCATCGTTTTATATAGATTTTTGAAATCATTACGTCTGTTTTCAAAGACCTCTAACTTAGCTTTTGATTCTCCAACGGTTAAAATATTATCAAACCATTTTTTAAGAATATCCTTTGTTTTAACACCTGAGGTACTATAGTTGATGGCAAAAATAGCATCTAAATCGCCTTCCATCTCCGCTCGTAACTGATCTAGTTCTTGCTTCAATTCGATTAAGTCTGAGTTTGTATTTGGGTCGTCAAATATTTTTATCAAGGCAATTCTACTGGCAAGATCTTCTAATCTTTTTCTTTTGAGAATGATCGAAGTGTTCTTGTCTAAGACATCTAAATGCATGTCTAATTGCTCTTGAGAATATTTACTGGTATATTTTGCAGAGGCTAGAACCATTCGTTCTTTGTAAATATCACCTTCCATTTCTTGTCGTCGTTGCGCAATCGCTCGTACCTGTTCGGTATAGTCCAATATATTATTACTAGACCGATAGAACAATAATTCTTGTTCGATGTTGTCCAACTTGATTTGTGCCTTTAGTAGTTGTGCTTCAAAATAAGAAACAATATCGCCCGTTTCACTGACTTTTAGGAAGCGGTATTTTTTGATAAATGCTTGTGCAAAAAAGATAAGCGTATTCATCGCAATGCCAGGGTCGGGTGATGAGAAGCTAATTTGAACTAAATCACTCGTCTTGATTCGTTTAAATTTTATGCTTTTGAGTGCACGAAGAGAATAGTGCGGAATATAACGATTGTTGTGAACAATTCGATAAATAGCATTTTTATGATCTTGATTAATGTAGGTTTCTATTCTTTGATATGTTTTTTCAAAATCCTTACCGACCGTTAATTTTTTTCGTAAATCTTCGGGAATTAATTTGTGCAGTTCTTTAAGAGAAGAAGATTTGCAAATTCGAACAGATAAACTGTCTACGTCTTGAATTAAGTGTTGAGCAATTAACTTAATCGCAACCTCTTCTTTCACTTTTGTTGATTCCATGATGGTCAACACGTTTTCAAAAACGCTCTGAATCATGAATCGATCCCCTACACCTTGCCGCATGTCAACATTAAACCCTGAAGCAATACCAGTATAAATAGAACTGTTACTTGTATAGGTCTTTTGTTCACCCATTGTCAAATAATAAACCAAGCCTGCCATAAAGATAGGAACGGCTAAAATGATTAGGTAATATTGCTGAACTAGTTGAATAAAACGGGAAAAACTCATTGTATCAAATATTTATTTCACGATTATATTTTCGACAAACTGCAAGTAATTATTTTTAATACCTTGTGGAATTAGCGCTTTTGCTGCTCCAATGTTTTTTTTAATAAAAAAAAACACACTTTCTATTGGATTGATTATCAGGTGCTTGTTGCTTTTTTTTCAGAATAAAGCTTGTTGATAGTCAGGATAATAGAACTTATTTACGAAGTGCTCTATTTTAGAACTAAAAAATAATTACCCTAAAGGTAATGATTAATCAGTAGGAAGTAGTCGTTGCAAGTCATAATAAGCTTTTTTTAAGTTTTGCTTATAGTTTTCTATCTCTAATCCTAATTTTAAATTCTTTAGAATAATATCATTGTACAAAACAATATCAATATCCCCTTCTATAAATCTTTTTTTGACTAAGCGAAGCGTAGAGCGATTTGATTCATAGCCCGCACTGGCTTTTATGTAAATATTTTTATAGTATTCTAATTCAAGATAAGCATCGGTGATTTTCTTAGTAACGATTAAGCCCGCTTCTCCTTTAAGGGCATTTTCATAATCAACATAAGCTTCGAATATTTTTATTTCGTGCTGTCGATTGGCCCAATATTCTGGTGAAAATTTTATAATCACTCCAACATTAAATAGCACTGAATTGATATTGGAAGAAACGGAATTTTGCAAATTGTTCTGAGTAAGATCAACCAGACTATTTCCATAGCCTAGACTTCCTCGAAGAGAGACAAGACTTAGCCAATCATTCTTAACTTTCTTAAATTGATTTTCTCTGATTTCAAGAAGCGCTATTCGGCTTTTGACCAAATCAGATTCGCTTACGGATATTTCTAGTAATTCCTCTAAGGGGGGAAGTAGGTAAATTAGCGACAAAATGCTATCGACTGAATCATTATTAGGAAGGCTATCTTTTTGAGCCCAACTAACTTGTGACGCTAAAAAGAATACTAATATCAATGCTTTTCTCATGTGAAGGAACGTGTAAGAAGTAATTTATAAAGTTTTTTTACCCAAAGGGGCTTTGTGTTCACAAGCACGAATTAAATAATTTTTTTCAAAAAAAAGAATTAAAAACGTGGATTATGCAAATCTAGGAGTCCCAAGGAGCATAATCCACGTTTTTAATACGTAGAGCGTCTGAAAAAGAAGAAAAATGTTCTATTTATATAGCTTAGGAATGGTCAAGAAATAAGATGAACAAAATTTGAGGCAAAAATTTAGCTTCAAATGTTCATCTTATTTCTTTACTGTTCCTTA
>CACVAQ010000237.1:23965-25830 GCA_902727865.1 uncultured Aureispira sp.
TTCCTTAAACACTTTCTTTTTGAACAAAAACTTTTAATGTTTGAAGAATCAATTTTACATCCATTGCAAAGGAGTAATTTTGAGCATACTCATTATCTAAGTTTTTACGTTCTTCCTCAGACATATTTTTTTGTCCTCGTCTTCGTACTTGCCACAAGCCTGTTAAACCAGCCGGAGCTTGGAATCGTTGCGCCATAGGATCATCCTTCAATAATTGTTCCGCTTCATACAATGGCAAGGGTCTATTCCCTACAATAGACATATCTCCTTTTATTATATTGTACAATTGAGGTAGTTCGTCTAGGCTCGTTTTTCTAAGAAATTTACCTAAACGAGTCACTCTAGGATCTTTTTTTAATTTTACAAAAACGGCATCACTTTGATTATCCGTATCTTCGCCATATTGGTTCAAGCTCTTTTTTAGCGCCTCCAACTCTCCCTCAGCACCAACTCGCATTGTTCTGAATTTATAAAAATTGAACACATGACAACCAGCACCCGCTCGTTTAGAGATATAGATGATGGACCCTTTTGAATCAAGCTTGATGAGTAAGCCTATTATTAATAATAATGGACTTAAAATGGCAAAGGCAATTAAGGCGCAAAATAAGTCGAAAGTACGTTTCCAAAGGGGGATAGAGAATCGCATAGCTGTTTCGTGATTTTGTACTATTGTTATCATTGGATATTAATATAATTCATTGTGTGCTAAAAAAGAAATGCACGTTAAAAAATAGTTAGTTAGGTCGAATGTTTTTTTCTAAGAAGTAATGAATTTTGATTTATACAAACTATTTTGAATGCAAAATTTGTTTGATATAAATAGACATAGAACTCTTAGTGTTAATACTTTATTAGGTAATAGGTTTTCAAAACTGAATGTATTAAAAACAAAAACAGGACGTTTTTTGAGGAGGGGTTTAGTGCAGCGGCAAGTTAAGAATAAATAGCAGAATGCATTCGCTTTTTATTGCCAAAGCCGCTAGAGAAATGGCAAGAATGGAACATTGGGTTTATAGATTGTTTTTTTATCTTTGTTTTTTATTTGAAAATCAATACCTTATAAATGTTTTTTAAATTGATAGTTGATTATTTTTTTTAAAAAAAAAGACCATAATTTCATTTTAGGAATTATTGACGAGAATAAAAGTACTAGAACGAAAAAATAGAATCGCCTTTTATCTGCTTATTGGTGTACTCAATCCGAACATGATTTTAAAAAAAAACTCTATTACTTACTTGTTCTTCTTCTTAGAACGGAGCAATACATAAAAAGCACAAGTCGTGTTAAAAATTTTGAGGATGAACGTTAAAAAAAAGGGCATCGTGTAAGCGCACAAAACGGTCCTTTTGTTTTTTGAACCTTCCTTATCGCATTAAATATAACGGAAATAAGATTCGTGCATCATAAGAAAATTTTTGCTCATGCGATTCTGAGAGTTTGTAGTTTCTCATAAAAGAGCGCAAAAACGCTTCTAATTCTATGGTGTCAATATTGATAGACTTTTCAGATAAAATGTAGGTGATGTGATCTATGTTGCCATCTTTGGCAAAGAAAACCTTCATCCAGATTTTTACCCCTTTTAAGTCAAAGTCAATTGCTTCGGAATACTTTTCCATACCAACCAATACTTGCTGCCAATTTTTAGTCGTTTTTATAAAATCAGCATCAGAAGCTGAAAAAAGAGAACTCTTATAATTCGCACTCAAATCTTCTAAAATTTCACTATGTTGGGCAACATTCACTACTTTTGGAAAATCGCTTTTTTGTGCAAGCAAATGAGCGCCAAATGAAAACGTAAGTAGAAACGTGATTAAGTAATTCATAATTTTTTGATATTCGTAATAATCTTGATTGAATAAGG
>CACVAQ010000238.1 GCA_902727865.1 uncultured Aureispira sp.
TTTTTTAATAAGTAAGGTTTATTGATCTTTCACCTGTTTGCGAATGGTACGTTTGATGATTGCATTGTTCACCCGTTCGCCTGGTTTGAACGATTTGATGACTTTACCATTCTTTCCAACTAAAAACTTTTGAAAGTTCCATTTGACAGGAGCTTGAACAAATCCATTGGCTTCTTTTTCGGTTAAATATTGATACAAAGGGTGTATGTTCTTTCCTTTGACCGAAATTTTGGAAAACATTGGAAACGTTATCCCAAATTTACTGGTACAGAACCGATTGATTTGCTCGTTCGTTCCAGGTTCTTGATTCATGAAATTGTTCGCTGGAAAGCCTAAAATAACAAAACCTTCGTCTTGATACTCGTCGTATAAAGCTTGTAGGTCTTGATATTGATTTGTATAGCCACATTTGGAGGCTACATTAACAATTAATAGCGTTTTACCCTTGTATCTAGACATGGAAACGTTGTTGCCAATAATATCTTTAACTTTGATGTCATAAATGTTATTGGGCTTGGGGGCGCTACTACTCAATAGTAAACTAATAAAGAAGGCGTAAAATGAAATTTTCATAGAATAATTTTTATGAACAAAATGATTATAGCTAAGGTACTAAATTAAGAACCCGTTTAGTTTAAAAATGTTCTAAAAATAATCATTTTATTTTTTATAAGTAACTCGTTTTGAAAAAGAACGAATGATTTTCCTGTCGACTAAAAATTTAAAAAAATCAGTTGATGAGCGCATTAAAATGCCCATTAGGAGTAGGAATGCAGCCCCTTCAAGTTCTTCGAGCGAAAGGCTACAAGGTAGCTTAATACTTATACTTAAACGGAACAGTTAGTCTTTGAATTGCTTGGAGTGAAGTAGAAGGAGTCATGACTGCGCCTTTTTATGAACGCTTGTTTAAAAAAAAAGAACATGTAGCTATACTTTGTCAAAAAAAGCTTACTTTGTAAACGTTCAAATAGATCAACTATCTCCTTAAAACAACCCCAATAATAGATGAAAATAGTTTGTCACAACTGTCGTGCAACTAATGATGCTCAAAATAAAGCTTGTAGATCCTGTCAGGAGGAATTGCAGCTTAACTTAACTAGTACCTTTCAATTAGAAAGTGGTAAGGTCTTGTCAATCGTTGACATGTTAGATAAAGTAGAGCAATTAGAAACAAGATTGGTTCGCGTAGAAGAGCATTATCAACCAGTTAATAAGGTACTCAAAGCTGAAAAAGTAAACGTGGTACCAGCCAAAAAGGTCAAAGTTGCTTTTGCCGTTCCCAAAACATTACCAACAACAATAGAAGCTCTAAGAGGCTTGCTTATAAGGGTGAATGTGGAGAAACAGGTCGCCAAAAACCGTTCTAATACAGCATTGTTTGCCGATCTGGATTTTGATTCTAAAAAAATAGAAAAAAGGATTCAACGCTTAGAGCAAGAAAAAGAAACGGAGACGCTTGATATAGATGCCTTGAAAAAGAAAGTCAGCCAATCTTATCCTGAAACAGCAGAAGGTTTAAAAAGCGCTCTTAAGGAATTAAGGGTTAAACAAGAGCTGGCCAACCTTAATCGGGATACAAAAGGCTTGGAAGATTTACAAGTTACTGAAACAGAGCTGAAGCGTCGTCTCAAGAAGCTTGAGTTGGCGGAAATGTATGGCAAAGAAGAAGAAAAAACGGAAAACCTCAAATTTATTGAGACCGTCAAAGAAAAAAAGTTTTTTGCCATTAACAAAAACATGATTTTTGAAATTGAGCAAGACTTAGCTGCGACTTGGAGTGCCAAACAAAGAGCACAAATAACGCAAGATACGTTTCGATTCAATTTGTTGTCTGAGAAAGAAATAGGCTTAAAGGAAGAATTGGAGATGGCTAAACGAGGCGAAATTGAATTTCGTTTGGATGAAGCTAAGCTTAAGGCTATTGTTAAGAAGAAGAGAAACAAAACATTTGCTCAACCGAAGGTTGAAAAAATAGTTGAACCTACACCAAAAGTCACGCTAGAAGTAACACCAGACGTTACACCAAAAGTAACTCCGAAAGTTACACCAGAAGTAAGTCCACTAGCGATTCCGAAAATTATCCCTAAAAAGAAACCTGTTGCTGTAAAAGTAATCAAGCCTAAAAAAGAAGGGCCATCAGCGATAGAAGAGTTCTTTGCTCCTCTAGTGATAGCAGTTTCGGCTGTTGAGAAAAAATACATGGAGTACAAGAAAGAAGGGAAGTTGTCCTTGTTTTTCTTGACCGTAGCAGGAATTGTCACGCTGTTATTTGGTTTTGGCTTTTTAGCACAATACTCTGCGGTGACTTATTTGGGCGAGTACTTAACACAACTAAAAGTTGCTTTGGGTTTTGTCTGTTCTTCTGCTGCTATTGGCATTGGAATTCGCTTAATCAAGAAAGATCGAAAATTTGCAGAATTTGGGCAAGCCTTAATGGGATTAGGCTTGTCGCTGAATTACCTGTTTATTTACTTTTTATCGGCAGATCCTCCTTTGATTACGTCGACGGTTGGTTTTGTTTTGATTATGCTTAATACAGCTGTTTCTATTGTTCTATCCTTGCGCTATGAATCTAAAATCATTGCCGTCTTGGCATTGTTAGGAGGCGCATTAGCTCCTAGTTATTTACAGTCAACAGGAGAAAGTACACACATTTATTTTGCTTACTTATGGTTGCTTTGTGCTTCCTCGGCTTATACGGCCAAGCGTTTGTCTTGGGACGTACTCAACTTTGTTTCTTTTGTCTTGGTGATCCTAATTTTAGGTCGTTCTACGTATTTTAATTATGCAGATGCTCAAGGTTTGCCAGACTTAATGTACTTAATACTGTTCCATGCGTTTGCTTATTTGTATGCTTATTTGAGCTTGTTTGATGGTTTGAAACCTCAAAAAGAACAAAACGCTATGAATGTAATTACCTTGATTGGCGCACAAGGGGTTATGATGATGAGTTTGTATTTTGTCTATGGAGATCAGCGATCTGCTTATGCTACTTTAAGCATGGCTTATTTGCTCAACATGATCCCATTTGCGCTGCTCACCGTAGTGTTTTATAATCAATGGAACGAGCAACAAAAATCTATTCTAATTGGTATTTCTAGTGCCTTTGTTGCGGCTGCTATTCCAGCTTATTTTGGTGTAGAATATCGAGGTTTGCTGTGGGCATTGCAAGGAATTATGCTGTTGTCAAGTGGTTTAATCTTCAAATTGCCTATTGTACGCCGTTTGGCTTATGTTATATTATTAGGAGGATTGGCGAATATGTTTTTCAATTTAGACTGGTCTTCTATGCCTAGTCGTTTAGAGGGGGGATTATTTACAACAGGATACATCAATTTGTGGAGTATCGGTCTTGTCTTAATCATTGTTTCTTTCTTATTAAAAAAATATGAAACGGTTTTAGAAAACCACGAAGAACGTGTACCAATGGTACTCAATGAAGTCTTGTCTATTTGGGCATTGTTTACGTTCTATATTACGACATACTTCTTCTTTGGAAGATACGCTTGTAATTTGGCTTTAATTCCAATGTTTGCTTTGTTAGTTTGGAATAATTATCGCAAATTATACTTGGCGGAAATTTTAGGCTTACTACAAATTGCTGCCTTACTTTTGGTTGTGATATTATCTATGGAAGATGTTAATTCGTATCATTTTACAGTTCAGCGACTCTATGGACAATTAGGGATCGTAGAGATTTTATTTGTGTTATGGTTCTTGAAGCCATTTTATGGCCGAGTACTGCCAGAAGCCCCTGCGTATAAACAGCATTTAGCAGCAACAACACAAGAAGCCTTTTATATCATCTTACCCTTAGTGTTGTTGGATACTTTCTATTATGTCTTATTAGGCTTTATTGGAAACTATGCGTATAACTTAGCGTTAATACCATTATTTGCTTTATTGTTTTGGCACAAATACCGCAAATCCTCTTTTACGGAGGTTTTAGGTTTGTTACAAATGCTTATGCTGGTTTTTGCTGTCTTCCTCTCCATGAGAGATGGCGGATCGTATCATTTTTCAGACCAAGCAACTTATGGACAGTTGGCGATGTTTGAAGGCTTATTTATGTTATGGTTCTTCAAATTATTTTACGAAAAAGTATTTCCAGAAGCACCCGCTTACAAACATGCCATTGCAGCAGGTACAAGGGAAGCCTTCTACCTCGTTTTACCACTTATTTTATTGAGTATGTTCAAACATCGTTTTCCAGAGTATCTTTTATACGGATTGTGGATTGCGGTCGGTTTAGCATTTGTGTTGACGGAGTTTACTAAGAAAAAATCAATTTTAGTTGAATTCTTAGTTTTGGCAGCAATCGCTATGATTTTGTCCTTAGGGGCTTTGGAACTTGGACCATTGATTGTTGGAAATGTACTTTTAATAGGCATTACGCTTTATAAAAAAGGATGGACAGAAGAAGCATTTAAGGAGCGAGATTATCAAGCACTTTACATCGTACTACCTTACTTTTTTGCCGTATCGACGGGTTTAGTTTATGGTATACTATTTAACGATGATATTTTTTCAGCGATGCAATTGGTTGCCTTCGTCTTATTAACAATGGTGAATCTAGGATCTAAGTTCGCACCGATTAGAGCAAGCTTAGGAATTGCGTACCGATTGGCTTGGGGCATCTCTTTTCTAGCATCAATAGCCTTGTTTGCTTCTGCTAGCGATGGACGACTCTTACCTAGCTACATTATGGTCGGGTTTGTCCTCTTAGCAGGTGTTTTAGCTTGGTCCTACAAAATGATTTACAAGGCGGACATACCTTACAAAGGCAATCAAGACACTGCTTTGTGGCAAGTCGAATCCGTCACGGTACATATTTTGACCCTTCTTTCTTACGCAACTTTGTTGTGTTGGATAACGAAAGATGCTACAAGTCTTGGATTGACCATTGCGCTGTTTATACATGGAATCGCCTTGGTCTTTAACGGCTTATCACCTAAATACACGCACCTAAAGAGGGTTTATATTCCGCTATTTGCTGTTGCAATGATAAAGCTATTCTTAATTGATATGAAAGACGCTGATACCGTTATGAAGATTATTGTCTTTATTATTGTCGGAATGAGTTGTTTGTTAGCGGCTTATTTCTTGATTAAATA
>CACVAQ010000239.1 GCA_902727865.1 uncultured Aureispira sp.
TTCAAGAAAAAAAAGGCATTTTTAGTAGTAACTTATAGGAATATGTATCTTCAATTGGCATCAAGTCAAGCAACGATAAATAAGCAGCTATGGATTTAAAAGAGTACTATACTATATTATACACTATATTAATTGGATTAACAATACTACTCTACCTAAAAAAAGGAGGCGAACTTATCCAAATACGCCAACATGCCATTTATGTTAGTGTTCCAATCCTTTGGTCTTGTGCTTTTATAATCTTACTATTAAAAACATATCGTGCCATAATTACCACCAATACAAACCCTTATATGATTTGGGTAGCCATCGGGTCAACGGCTTGTTATTATTGGATAGGAATGCTGCTCTTTCCTTCGACCCAACAGATTGACCCTCAAAATCAATTTGTTTATTTTGATTATTACGAACATTTTAGGAAACAACATCAATGGATTATGGGGCTTGCTTTGCTTGCCTTTTTATTTGTATTTTTTATCTCTCTGAACAAGGCTTATTCCTACTCTGACTATATAATGATTGGCTTGTTCGGGCTTGCTTTTTTTACAGAACATAAAGGGTTGATGTGCCTGCTTTCTTGGGGAATGCTTAGTTTATTAATCTTTGAGATACTTTGAGTGTCTAGATTTGAATTCTATCAAGGAAAGACTGTGGATTACGTTCGACATAGTTTCTATGTTTAGATGCTATTTTTATTAACTGTCGAACATCTTCCTACTTCCCCCCTAAGCTTTCACGGACTTTTTTTTATAATCCAAAATATTTAATCGCTCGGTACAACCTTGAAAATCTTCTTCTACATTAGACGCAATAATCGTGGTTCGGTTCGGTCCATAAGCATACTCTTTTAGTAATTCTACATACCAAGCTACCGCCATTTTATCTAAGGTAATCGTTGGTTCATCCAACAGCAACAAAGACGTATCAGAGCAAATTGCTAAAGCTAATTTTAACCGTTGCTGCATGCCCGAAGAGAAGTATTTAATCGCTTTTTTTCGAGCCGACTTAGGATAATCCAACCGTTCCAAGAGTTCTTTTTGAGTACATTTCATCGTCTTGAATTTCCAATGAAAATCAAGCATTTCTTGAAGCGTAAACTCTTCAATCAACTCAATATAAGGGCCTGCAAAACTCAATTCCTTATAAGCGTTGTCAATCGAAATTATCTTATCATTTTTAGAATAAATTAGTTTTCCTTTGGAAGGAGACAAATGCCCAGACAAGACTTGCATGAACGTTGATTTTCCAGAACCATTGTTGCCTAAAATAGCATAGCCCGTCCCCATTTGAAATTGATAATTCAATGCCCTAAAGATCCATTCAAAGCGATACCGTTTTCCTATGTTGGTTAATTCTACATTCATTTCTTCTAGTTACACATTACAACAAAAGCAGCCAAACTGTTTTCAAACAATTTAGCTGCTTCCTTTTTATTTTAGACGAGAGACACCTGCTATTCATTCAATTCCCTTAAACTTCAGGAACATCATTTTTTGCACGCTTAGTACTTAGACCTTTAATGACGCCATTTTTAGACGCTCTTGTAAAGTCTATAATGCGTTGACGCTCTTGCCCATCTTCAATATTTTCTTCGATAAATTGGATAGCCTTAGAAATATTACGATGCTCCACAAACATTTGGTGATAGATATCTTGAATTATTCTAATCGAGTTAGAAGAAAATCCTTGACGACGCAAACCAACCGTATTCACACCAATATAAGAAGCAGGATAACGAGAAATTCGGACATAAGGAGGGACATCTTTGTTGAGCAATGTTCCACCGCCAATCAAGGCATGCGCTCCAATTTGCACAAACTGATGCACAGCCGTCATGCCTCCTAAGATAACATTTTCTTCTATTTCGACATGTCCAGCTAAGGTCGCATTATTGGCTAAAATACAATGCTCTCCAATCACACAATCATGTGCAACATGAACATAAGCCATCAACAAACAGTTATTACCAATAACGGTTTTATAGTTTGCTCTCGTTCCTCTATTAAGGGTACAATATTCTCTAATGATAACATTATCCCCTATTTCGAGTGTTGTATCTTCCCCATTATATTTTAAATCCTGTGGAATAGCTCCGACGATTGCTCCTGGGAAAATTTGACAATTTTTCCCAATTCTCGTACCAGACATGATACAAACATTAGCTCCAATTGTAGTATTATCACCAATCACTACATCTGCCTCAATCATTACCCAAGGGCCGATTTTGACATTTTTACCAATACGTGCATTAGGATGAACAGCTGCGTGCTGAGGAGGTTGTATAAGGTTTTCTTCCATTCGTTTTATCGTCTAATAATTTGCGCTAATAGTTCTGCTTCGCATACTAATTTGTTACCAACATAAGCCTTACCTGTCATTTCGCACAAACCTCTTCGAATAGGGCTAATCAGCTCCATTTTAAAGAGAATTGTATCTCCAGGCAATACGGGATGTCTAAAAAGTGCATTTTTGATGCGCAAAAAGAAAGTATCCCATTCATGAGGATTCTCTACATTTTCCATAACCAAAATACCCCCAGTTTGAGCCATAGCCTCTATCTGCAATACGCCTGGCATAACAGGATTATTGGGAAAGTGACCTTGAAAGAACGGTTCGTTCATCGTCACATTCTTAACCCCTACCACGTGTTTGTCCGTTAGTTCTATGATTTTATCAATCAACAAAAAAGGATAGCGATGCTGAAGTTTTTTTGTTATTTCATTAATATCGTTAACCGGTTTTTTAGTCGGGTCGTATTTAGGTATCCCCCGCAATTTGCGTGTGGTCTTATAAGTACTTAATAATTCTTTTGCCAAGGCTGTATTAGCCGCATGTCCTGGTTTTTTGGCAATAATCTTAACTCTCAAATCAAGTCCAGTCAAGGCCAAATCTCCAACAAGGTCTAATAGCTTGTGGCGAGCTGCTTCATTTTGGAAACGCAATTCGGTCGTGTTCAAAATACCTTCTTGCTTTACTTCTATATCTTTAGTAACGTTCAATTTCTTTGCCAAAGCTGCTAAAGCTCCTTTTTCAGGAACACGATCTACAAAAACAAGGGCATTTTCCAATTCGCCTCCTTTGACCAATCCTGCATCTGCCAAGGCAGATAATTCATGCAAGAAAACAAACGTACGGTTTGGAGCAATTTCGGTTGCAAAATCTTCTAGATTATCCAGCATTGCATACTGCTTACCTATTACAGACGAATCGAAATCAATAAGGGTTGTAAGTTCAAATTTTTCTGCGGGCAAAATCGTATATTCTGCTCCAGAAGCGTCGTGTTTCCAAACCATTGGCTCCGAAACATCAAAATAGTTTTGGTCTTCTTCTTGTGTCTCAACACCTGCGGCGACTATTTCCTTGACAAATGGCAAGGCAGAACCATCTAAAATAGGTACTTCTTCACCATTAATATCAATCAGTACATTGCTTACGCCTGTACCTTTTAGTGCGGCTAATAAATGTTCTACGGTAGAAATGCTGACCTCTTTAGCACCCAAAACAGTGCAGCGTTGTGTTGCAACTACGCTATTCGCATCTGCTTTTATAATAGGTTGCTCTTCTATATCAGTTCTACGAAATTTTATGCCATGATTGGCTGCGGCAGGATGTAAGGATAGTGTGCTATACTTACCTGTATGCAATCCTTTACCTTCTATCTCTATAGACTTTTTTATCGTTGCTTGTTTCATAACTCTATGAAGCTTAAAAGATTATTAGATAATGTGGTTTAATATATAGTTTGTGCTATTGTATGTTTTAGTCTTAACAGTTATTTCGTTCTTTGACAACTCTTCTCACGCAGTAAGCACCTAGTAGCAGCGTAGCTCATCGTGTGGCGTTTATAATTTCAGGTAACTCTTAACTAGTTTTTAGGATATTATCATCCCATAAAAAAGAGGTGAAGGTATGTCGATGCGCTCCTTAATATTTAATTAAACAAGGCATTTAATGATATGATTTGTAACTTTTTGACTTAAAACTGCTGCAAAGATAATCTATTTTTTAAGCCATTATAATGACGAACAATCTTTATGATAAAAAATTTAAGCTTTGCCATTCTGTTGATTCAAGGCTTTTTCAATTTTGTCCACCTTTTTTTGCAAGTCTGGAAGGTTTTTAAACACAATCGCACATCTATAATAATGCTTATAATCGATAGCTGGCGAGCCCCAAAGGGCAGTATTTTCCTTTTTGACAGATTGCGCTAAACCACTTTGCGCCTGAATCTTTGTTCCATTAGCAATTGTAAGATGCCCTGCAAAACCTGCTTGACCGCCAACCATACAATTAGCTCCAATTTGAGTACTGCCTGCCACACCTACCTGCGACGCTAAGACCGTATGTTTGCCCACACGGACATTGTGCGCTACTTGGATCAAATTATCTAGCTTTGCGCCTTCTTCTATAATCGTCGCATCCATCGTTGCCCGATCAATAACCGTATTCGCTCCAATCTCTACCTTATTGGCAATCAAGACAATGCCCAATTGCGGAATTTTTTTGTAAGAACCATCTGCTTGTGGCGCAAAACCAAACCCATCGCTGCCTATCACCGTATTGGAATGAATCGTCACCTCATCGCCCAACTGACACGCTCTATAGATTTTCACCCCAGAATACAAGGTCACATTGTCCCCCAAAACCACGTCTGCGCCAACATATACCTGTGGATAAATTCGTACATTTTTTCCAATTTTTGCGCCTTTTTCGACATAAGCAAAGGCATCTATGTTTGCCCCTTCCCCAATCACGACCGTTTCATGTAGATAAGCCTGCTTGGAAATTTGCTTTTCTTCTACCGCTTCCATCGCATCGCTAAAATGCTGCATCAAAATACTCAAACTAGCATAAACATCGGCAACCTTAATTAAGGTTGCGTCCAAAGCCTCCTTCGGCTCAAAGTCTTTGTGTACCAAAATAACCGAAGAAGCGCAAGTATAGACATAGGATTCGTATTTCATATTGCCTAAAAAACTAATCGCTCCAGGTTCTCCTGCTTCTATTTTAGCGGGCTTGCTGACCAATACCTCTGGATTTCCAACTAATTCACCTCCCAACAATTGACTAATTAAACTTGCTTTGACTTGCATATT
>CACVAQ010000240.1:0-15922 GCA_902727865.1 uncultured Aureispira sp.
CAGTTTGTGCGGTGTATTTGGGTCAAAGAAGAAGAGGAGCTGCTAGAAGGTTAAGGGAATCTATTGTTCTTCAACAGTTGTCTTCTAATTTTAAACGTTTACGACCATCCTTATTACAATACAAAACTAGCCCTTCAACAAGGCAAAAACCTCCTCCGAAACTAGGGCAACATCCACGGCATTTGTAATCAAGCCCGAAACCGCAATGCCATGAACCCCTGTTTTCAAAATAGGACCAATATCATCCAAGGTAATGCCCCCGATTGCATAAACAGGCAAATCAATTTCGGCAGCCTTCATTTGATCCAAAATAATTTGGTAGCCTTCTAAGCCCAGAATCGGGCTCAAATTTGCTTTCGTACTCGTATAACGCAAAGGTCCCAAACCAATGTAATCAATGGGTTCCTTGGACAAGCGCAGCACATCTTCCCAAGTGTTCGCCGTTCCGCCTATGATAAGGTCTCCAACAATCGTTCGAGCCTTACTTGGTGTCATATCCTCTTTGCCTAAATGCAAGCCATCCGCACCCGATTCCAAAGCCACTTGAACATTGTCATTAATGCTTAGTTTTGCCCCATAATTTTGGCAGATTTTTTTAGCCGCTATAGCCGTTTCTAAATACACTTCAAACGAAACTTCTTTCATTCTCAACTGCACCCATTTACAGCCTGCTTGACAAGCGTTTTCGATTGCTTCCAAATGCGTTAAACCTTCCTTGGATTGAGAAACGTAGTGTAATTTTGGCAAATCTTGTGTTGACATTTTTATTTCGTCTTTTAAGTTTTGAAAATAAGCGCAGGCAAATGTATATTCTTTCGTTTTTAATCGTTTTCGAATCGTAGAAATGGGAAAGGCAATAATTCCAGAAGCTGCGTGTTTGACCGCAACATCTTTCCCTTGTGCATCTTTATAAACGAGCCACTCAAAGCCCAAGTGGTCGACCAAAACTTGTCCCAAAGCATAGCCAAGACCTGTTATCACACTAAATTTCTGCGGACGGCCCCACCAAGATGCCTGCATGACGTTCTGAAAGGTCGTATCTAAAATACTAGGTTCATAAGTGTCCGACTTCGCATGGTTTCCGTATTTTTCAATCAAGCCATCGGCTAAATTTAAGGCATCTTTTTTCCAAGCCAATTCTTTTTTATTCAAAGCCCTTTCTTCGTATTCTTGTTGCATTGTGTTAAGGATAATGATTCCCTAATAAGGTTTCATTCGAGTTCAAAAAATTAGTTATATAGACTTTTGCCTTTTGACAGGCGGTGTGCAAATCCTGTCCCAAAGCTAGATTGGCGACAATGGCAGCCGATAGAACGCAGCCCGAGCCATGTTTCTCATAAGCTACGATTGCCTTTGGTGCTAGTGCCTGTATTTTCTGTCCTGTCAATAAAAAATCGGTTCCTTTCTGCGTTTCATTGTGTCCTCCTTTGTACAAGACATTGCAGTATTTTGATAAGCTGCGGGCAATGTTCATTAAATCCAATTCTTGTTCATTTATTCTTGCTAATTCTTCGGCATTGGGTGTTAACAAATAGATGTCCAACAAGTATTTTTTTAAGTCGTCTATATGAACCTTTTTATGAAAATCAAAGCCTGCACTGGCTCTAAAAATTGGATCGACGACAATTTTTATCTTAGGGTTCAAGACGAGTAACACCTTAGTTATTTCTGATAATACGTCCCAATTTTCTATCAAACCAATTTTACAAAAACGGATAGGATATTTCTGAAACAGTAAATTTATTTGTTGTTTAATTAAATCAACATTTACCCACTCGACCCCTTGAAAAACAGACTCATGCTGTACTGTTATGGCTGTAGCCACTGTTAAGCCATACACTTGGTGCGCTTCCATTGTTTTAGCATCTGCCACCAAACCAGCTCCTCCGCTAGGGTCAAAACCAGCAATACTTAAGGCGTAAGGGCGTTCATTTTTTTGCATAATAAGCGATAATTTTGAAGCACATTTGATAAATCATTCCAAACTGCGCCTAGAAAGGCGACTTCTTGAAAACCACGTTGCGCACAAGCTTCTAAGGTTTGAACACTCATTCCACCTAAGGCGACTAAAGTAAAAGGAAAGGCTAAATTGCTTGCTTGCCAATGCACAGTAGGCGCGTGGTTTTGTTTAGAAATACTCGAAAAAACAGGACTGACGGTACAATAATCTAGCGTTTTAGGCAAGCGATCTAAATCTATTTTTTGATGAATCGACGTTCCTATTTGACGTTGGTTGTTGTGTTGTTCGATAATCAAATGCTGCAATTCTTCTGCACTTAAGGCTCGACGAGCCGATTCTGTTAAATGCAAACCTAATAGCTGAAACATTCCAACTAATTCAGGATATTGGTGTACAATAATTTTAGAATAATGCTTTGATTCAATTTGAACCAATAAATCAATAAAAGGGTGAATGGATTGCTGTTCTTTTCGAAGGTGTAAACAGGGCAAACCTTCTTCAAACAATTGGTTGATTAAGGCGGCTTCTCCTTCAAAAAAATTAGGTAGGGTGTATACTCGATGTTTCATCTTCATTATCAAACTTAAAGCACGCCTAAATCACTTAGGACAGCACCAACAATGGTTTTGCGACACATCATAAACGCCTTGTCGTCAATTTTCCCAATGCCAGCTTGTACATTATTAACAAAAACAAAACACTCGCCATCGGCACGCTCGACATAACCGACAAACCAACCAATATTTTGATCTCCGACAATGCCCCAACCTGTTTTGCCACGCATTTCAAGCCCAGACGAATCGGAAGCGATTAGCATTAAGTCTCTCATTTTATGTACGGTCGAAGGTTTGATTGGGAGTTCTTTTTTTGCCAATCGTTCCATAAAATTTAGTTCCTGATAAGGCGTAATTTCAGACTTTCCTTTCAACCAAAAATTATCAATCGTCTCTTTCCGAATATCCATCCGTCCGAACTGCAATTTATTCACCCACTCTTGCATCTTTACAGGTCCAATTCGACGGGCTATTTCTTGATAATAAGGAACACAAGACACTTTAAAAGCCGTTTTCATGCTATGCCCTTGATTCCAAGCAGGTACTTGACGAAGCACCGAATCCCATTCTATCCGCAAATTTTCATCGGAGGCAATCCCTGTTTCTAAGGCAATAATCGAATTCGGAATTTTAAAGGTTGAAGCAGGCGTAAAGCCCTTTTCACAGCGATCCGAATTGTACACATACAATTGACCACTTTTTAAAGATTTTAATAAAAAACAGCCTTCTACCTGATGTTTTTTATACAAGTCATCCAATTCCATGATGGCATTTTCTTGTTTTGAGGAGCTGTCGCAAGCAATCATTCCAATTGCAAGTAATAATAGCATCAAAATTAATTTCATAGCTTCGTTTTTTATTTTAATACTCCGTTGATTCGTGCACTATATTTATTTGTTCGCTTTGCTCGTGCCCGCACTCCCTTCGGTTTAGGAGCGCTGCGCTTATTTAGCTGCACTGCTAAGTAAATAGATGGACAAAAATAATTAACACTAAAATAGGGCATCTTTTGTACATCTACTTACTCCGCTTTGTACAAAGCCATCAAAACACGTTCATGTGTCATCGGCGATTCAAACAAACCTGTTGCGTTTGGATTAAAGGCCTTGATGGCATCTGTAATAGCAAAATGCGCCCCAATACCATACATCAACGGAGGTTCTCCCACGGCTTTGGATTTTAGGATGGCTAGATTAGAATGATTGGTTTCCAAGAATTTGATGTTAATTTCTTTGGGAACAGAGAAAATATCAGGCACTTTATACGTAGACAAAGCCGAAGAAAGCAAGCGTCCTTCTTCATTATAACGCAAATCTTCCATCGTCACCCAGCCCATTCCTTGCACCAAACCGCCTTCTACTTGTCCTCTATCAATGCCTTTGTTCATACTTTGTCCAAAGTCATGTACAATATTGACCGCATCAAATTCGTAAATTCCACGGACACAATCAAGCGTCACTTCCGTAATGGCCGTTCCATAGACATGGTAAGCAAAAGGATGTCCCTTTCCAGTTGTTTTATCAAAATTGACTCTAGGCGTTGCGTAGTGTCCTTTTTCTGATAATTGAATCCGAGCGACAAAAGCATTCGTCACTAAGGTTTCCCAAGACCAATCTGTTTTTTCACCATCGACATAAACCCATTCGTTGTGCAAGTTGACGGCTTCCAAATGCGCTACGTTAAATTCTTTTTGAACGAAGGTTCTCAATCGTAATAAAATAGCATCACAAGCAATTTTCAAAGCCTGTCCATTTAGGTCAGCTCCTGCACTCGCTGCCGTTGGAGAGGTATTGGCAACCCTTGTGGTATTGGTTGTTTCTAATTTAATACGCACTGGATTTAAAGCGAATATTTGTTGGGCGATTTGTACCATTTTAGTGTTCACCCCCTGCCCCATTTCAACCGCTCCTGTACTCACGCCTACGCTCCCATCTTGGTAAATATGCACCAAGGCACGAGCGTGATTCATCGGTGTATTGGTAAACGAAATTCCAAAACAAATCGGCATAAAAGCTAAACCCTTTTTAAGATTGGCATGACTGGCATTAAAGGCAAGCACCCGTTTTCTCGTCGCTTCTATTTCAAAATCTACTTCCGCTTGCTTCCAAGTCTTTTCCGCCTCACAGCCTTCCGTTTTTTGACCATAAGGAAATTCATCGCCCTCTTTCAACAGGTTCTTCTTTTGAATCACTGCTCGATCAATATCTAAGGCCTCTGCCGCCATCGTAATGGCCGCTTCTATGACAAATTTCCCTTGTGGTCCACCGAAGCCTCGAAAAGCAGTATTGGGCGGCAAATTCGTTCGACAACTCCTTGCGGTCAAACAAGTATTGGGTACAAAATAAGTATTCGTAGCATGAAACAAGGTCCGTTCTAATACCGCTGGAGACAAATCAGCAGCAGCCCCTGCATTCTGAAAGAAATCGGCTTCATAAGCCATGATTTTATAATTTTCATCCAAGCCAATTTTAAAATCTGCGGTGTAAGGATGCCGCTTTCCTGTCATGCGCATATCTTCGTCCCTGTCTAGTACTAATTTAACAGGTTTTTTGCTCAAATAAGCGCCCAAGGCTGCCAAAACAGCAAAAGGCGTGGCTTGATCTTCTTTGCCTCCAAAACCACCGCCCAATCGACGAACATCGACTTCGACCTTGTTCATTGGAAGGCCCAAAACTCTGGCAATGCCTCGTTGTACTTGAGTCGGTCCTTGGGTAGAAGAAACGATGCGAATACAGTCATTTTCTACAGGAAAAGCATAGGCTCCCTGCCCTTCAATATACAAGTGTTCTTGTCCATTACAATCTGCTTGCCCTTCATAAATATGGGCACATTTTTCCCATCCTTTTGCAACATCTCCCAACTGAAATGTTCGCACAGAGCCTATGATTTCTCCTTTTGCAGCCGCTTCTCTAGGATCAACGATAATGGGTAATGGAGTTGTTTCAAAAACAATCGTTTTTAAGGCCTCGTGCGCTATTTTTTTAGACGTTGCCAACACTACAGCAACGGGCTGCCCTCTAAAATGGACCACTCCATCTGCCAAAGCGGGTTCGTCTGGAAAAATGCCCCCAATTTGATTCTCCCCTGGTACGTCTTTATAGGTAATAACATGTTTCACGCCAGCTAAAAGACGTGTTTGAGAAACATCTAAGTTGGTAATTTTACCGTGTGCTATTGGAGCATCAAAAATCGCCGCAAACAAGGTTCCGCCCAATATTGGTAGGTCATCTACATAAATGGATTCGCCTCTGGTATGTGTATAAGAATCTATATTTTTCATTCGCTCAATTCATTTTTTTCAAGTAACAATACTTCTTGTACTCTTGTCGTAACAAAAGGATTTTACAGTCAATCTACTTACAAAGCTGTTGGTATTATCAAGGTTCAATTTAAACGACGATCAAAACAAGCAACTTTAATAGGATTTCAGACCGAAAAACCAACAAGACTTCCTTCGTGGAAATCATTCTCTATTTTCATTCAGCCTAATAATACAAATCAGGAAACAACACCTGATAATGCGCCTTCATCAATTGGCGCAACAACAAACGCTTGTATTCCACAGAGCCACGAACATCTGAAATCGGGCTGACTTCTGTTTGAGCCAAGTCTAGCGATGCTTCTAATAATTCTTGGCTAATTTGTTTTCCTACTAGGAAGGCACTGGTTTTGGCTAAATACTTAGGAACGGGCGCAACACCACCTGCCGAAAGGCCCGCTTTGAGCACCTTCCCGTGGTTATTACATTCTATATTAATCGCTGTGTTAACAGAAGCAATATCTAGATAGGTCCGTTTACAAACCTTTTCAAAATTAAAATAATGCCTTGCTCTTGGCAACTCAAAATTCACCTCTTGCACAAATTCACCTTCCCTTTTATCCAAGGTTTTATAGCCTTGAAAGAAGTCTTTCAAAGGCAATTCTCTCAAAGCACCATTATCATTAAGCACAATATTGCTATCCAAAGCCAGCAAGAAGACCGATAAATCTCCAATTGGAGAAGCATTGACTAGGTTTCCAGCCACGGTTGCCATGTTTCTAATTTGCAAAGAAGAAATTAAATTAAAAAAATGATCGCTATTGGGGCTCAAGCTTTGTATTAATTCGGATTGTTTGAGTGCTTCCGTAGAGGTCGATGCACCAATATGACAGCGTCCGCTGGCTTTCCAGATGCCTCGTAAATCTAGGCGTTGAGCCGTGTGAACAATCTCAACAGGAAGCATTTCGCCTGGGCGTTGCACATACAAATCGGTTCCACCACCTACAAAGACTTTTGGTTTTTCGGTCGATAAGTCTACTTCTTTGAGTTCGTAATTTTTCAGTCGATCATTAATTTCTAAAAAATAATTGGGCAAAAAGTCCTGTTCGACCAACCAATTGAGTCTATTATTAGAATCAAGCCCTTCCAAATCTTTCACAATCTGTTCGGCAGCTCGTTCGATAGATTTATATCCTGTGCATCGGCAAATATTTCCAGCAATGGCTAAAATTGCTTCTTCTTGATTTTTAGACCCTTTAGACAAGGCAAAACCACATAGAGAAACGATGAACCCAGGCGTACAAAACCCACATTGAGTCCCGCCTTCATTGGTCATTGCTGCTTGTATTTTATTTAATCCTGTAATATTAACACCTTCTACGGTAACAATGTGTTTATTTTCCGCATTACCTAGTGGAGTCAAGCAGGAAGTAACGGATTCATAAATCATTTCAGACCCAACTCTTGTTCCTACTAAAATGGTACAAGCGCCACAGTCACCTTCACGACAACCTAACTTAGTTCCTGTTAAGCATTCTTTATATCGTATAAAATCTGCTAAAACCATCCCAGATGGCAAATCAGTTTCTATAGCGTCATTATTTAAAATAAATTTTATCATATTCTTAAAAACTTTTTTAAGTTATTTTGTTACTTCGAGAAAGTAAAATATTAGCTTTCCTAAAGTTACAAAAATCTACCTATTAACAAAACAATAACGAACTGTTAATCCTTTACTAAAAAATAACTTTTCTCAACAAAACATTTGCATAGTTCGTATGTTATATATACATTTGTAAAACAAAAAAAAACAAAATTTTATTGACTACACTTCTAATCAAAATAGTTTGTAATCATTAGATTCCCATCTAAATTCCGCACAAGTCTCTAACGTGTCGTTTATAATACTACTGTTTCAATTAAGAAACACTCTATACTCTTTGATTCTCTGTATAATTGTATATTCTGTACAGTGATTTAGTATCTATTTTGATTTCAAAAAAAAAATATTGATTACACTTCTAATAATTATAGTTTGTAATCATTCAACTCCCATCTAAATTCCACACAAGTCTCTAACGTGTCGATTGTAATACCACTGTTTCAATTAAGAAACACCCTGTACGATTTGATTCTCTGTATAATTGTATATTCTGTACAGTGATTTAGTATCTATTTTGATTTCACAAAAAAAAAAATATTGACTACACTTCTAATAACTATAGTTTGTAATCATTCAACTCCCATCTAAATTCCACACAAGTCTCTAACGTGTCGCTTATAATACCACTGTTTCAATTAAGGAACACCCTGTACTATTCGATTTTTTCACCAATATTAAAAACATCCCAGTTTTAATATCATAAGAGTGAACGTTTTCCTATACCACAATTTCATTAAAAACAATTTGTATAGTTTCTTTTATGCAATATAGCCTTTAAGTCTCTTGCTTAATTAGACGTTTTTTTGTACGAAACACTCAAAATACTTGTATCAACACGAGCATTAGGGATCGGAACACAAAAAATCGACTGAAGGGTTAATATAGCTTTTATCTAAAAAAGTAAACATTACATTCTCTTACGCCTTTAATTATCAAAAAAACACAGATAATTAAACTAGCATTTTAATGTCCTAGTTAAAGCAAACAGCATTGCTATCCGTAATTGAATACAATAGATAAAAATAAGAGATTATACAAGTTTATTTCTTTAACCCCCATTCATTAGAAAATTGTATTATGAAAAAGAAAAATCAAAAAATCAGTGCTAGCAATCAACCTGCTCAAGTACAAATCGCTACAGATACCCAAGATAATTTATCAAAATGCCCTATTAGTCCTTTTAATTCTAATCAGTTAACTATTTCTACGCTAGAAATAAAGTATCATAATGCCATTAAAGATGTCTTAAAGGCAACCTCCAAATTAACGGCAGAATTAAACATACAATTAGAACAAGTGTATTCAGCGCATACAAGTATGACGGCCTTTTTATACCCCAATTCAGGTAAATATAGGCTAGTAATAGCAAACGTTCTGTATGATTTTTTATACTATATTGACGATATTTTTGGCGAAGACATAGAAGTTGCTGAAGACGAAAAACGTCCCTCAATGGCAGAAATGATGCAGATTTGGAAAACAGGTAAAATTAACGAAGACGCTGTAGAATATACTAGCAGCCCCAAAGTTAAAAACATTTACAATGCACTCCTTTGGATTAGAACCAAATTAGTTCAAAGCTCTGAGCCTGCCTTTTTTAAAAAACTATCTAAACTGCTCTTTGAACATCTAAAAGAGCAACTAGAGCCTAAGGATTTTAATACCGTTGAAGAGTATATTATGCTAAGAAGACGTTTTGGAGGTATGTATCCTGTTGTGTTTCTGGTAGAATATTGTAATAATAGATATTTGGCGGCTGATACCTTAGCACAATTACCTAGTTTACAAAAGGCGATTGATGCCTGTGCTGACATTGGAGGTTTGTCTAATGATGTATTTTCTTACCCTAAAGAAAGTCATAGTAAATTTAACTTGATCAATAGTTATTTAGTGGTTGATCCCAAAATGACTTTAAAAGAAGCGGTTCAGAATTCGATTAATGTCGTTAATGATTGCCATTTTGAATTTGACCAAGCCATTAAGCAATTGCAAGTAGAGATAAAAACCCTGTCAAAAGAAGAACAAGTAACTGTTTTACAATTTGCTGATGGTTTAGAAGATATTGTATCTGCAAGTTATCACTGGCAATTTGTTACAGAACGGTTCAGACATGATAATCATATTTTAGAGGATTTGAAGTATAACTCGAATTATACTTTCAATGCAAAAATTAAAAATTTGATTCCCTCAATTAAGAAGCATGCTTAAAAAAAAAATTAAGTCTTGGCTTGATTCCCCTTTGTATAACAACAACCTTAGTCTTTTTAAGACTAGGGTTGTTGTTATAATCACAGCGCCCAACTCTGCCTTAGGTAGGAACGCCCCCCCCCTTAGGAAACATTGTATTTTTAATTAACCGATTTTGCCAGTTTCGCAATTCTTTTGTAGCTTGTTGGATCAAGCCTTTGTTCTTCCTTTCAAATAGATTAACCCATCCTTTCAAGCAAATTCGGTATTTCCAACACGTTCATTGAGACCAGTGGAGTCTTTCAGGTCCGTAGCAACGCAGCGAATTGTTAAACGACTAATTTTGTCCATCTACTTAAATAGGTCAACAAAATTAGTCATTAGAATATTTTTTTGCTAACTAGCCGTAAAAAAAGCTCAGATCGTAGACACCCAATTTATTGGGATTGTGAACTTAAAATTTTCCAAGAAAATTTAGGCACAAAAAAAGTCCATTAGGAACGGTCAAGAAATAAGATACTATTTACTGCCTATTTACTTATAAATAACCTATTTTATATTATGCCGAATTCTTCAATAAAACTCCCTAAGCTTAGCTTGTTTGCCTTTTTACGCAAGTGGCCTAGCATGAATCGTAATTTAATCCTTTTTTTTAAAGAAATACTAGATCAAAATGATGGAATCGTACAACTTCCCAACAAGCTTGTTTTAACAGATGATGCTGAGCTTATTCAATATTTCCTTCAAAAAAACTACAAGAACTACATCAAAACCGCTTTGGTTCGAAATTTTGTCAAAAATCAAATTGGGAATGGCCTGTTCACTTCTGATGGGGCATATTGGCTGAAGCAACGTCGAGTAATTCAAGCTGGCTTTCACAAAAAAAAATTAACTGGAATTGCTACGATAATGCTAGATGAGATCAATCATTATATGGATCATATTATGGATGCGTATGCTGAAAGTAATGAAGAGATTGACTTAGAAAAAGAGATGACCTATCTTGCGTCCAAAATAGTGTCTAAAAGTTTATTTGGTCAAGAATTTGACAACGATAAGATAGACATTATTGACAAAAGTATTTCTAATGCCAACAAATATATTGTTGCCGTGTCCAAGCAACCCTTCACAAAACCTTGGTATCATCTAAATGGTGATTACAAGAGAATTATGCAACAAAAAAAAATTCGAGATCAGTTCATTTTAGATTTTATAGAGGAACGTAAACAGTCTGGCGAGAAAAGAGATGATTTGTTGGGCATGTTGCTAGAAACCGAATACGAAGATGGCTCTTGTATGGACAAACAGCAACTCTTAGATGAATCTATTATTTTGCTTGTTGCAGGAAATAAAACTTCTGCTACAACAATGGCTTGGCTTTTTTATTTATTAGCTACACATCCTGAAATCGAACAAAAGGTGTTGGAATCGGTGACAGATAATTTAGGAAATGTAGAACCTTCTATAGATAATCTACGGTCCTTAACGTATCCACTCCAGGTATTAGAAGAAACCTTGCGGATCTATCCCGTTGTTTGGTTGATAGATCGAGAACCTGTAGAAGACGACGAATTCGCTGAAATAAAAATAAAAAAAGGACAGGATATTGGAGCCTTTATTTATGGTTTACATCACAATCCTAAATATTGGAAAGATCCAGAAAAATTTGATCCAGATCGTTTTACGCCTGAAAATAAAAAAGAACAAGTTCCCTTTTCTTATTTGCCATTTGGGGGAGGTCCTAGAATTTGTATTGGCAAAAATTTCGCTATCATGGAAATGCAGTTTATTTTAGCCATGTTGATTAGAAGATACCAATTCACCTTATCTCCTGGACAAGAAATAGGGTTCAAACCTTTATTAACACTAAGCCCAACTAATGGAATTAAAGTTCGGGTGCAAAAAAGAACAACTTTATAAGGCCACTGTATGAACAGTATTTAGCTGCGCTGCTACTTATTCCCTTGGGTCAGGAGCGTTTCACTTATTGTTCGTGATCGTGGGATTAGTTCACTACGTTTGTTAGCTCGCTTTGCTCGTGAGCTCACTCCGTTCGGTTCATGAGCGCTACGCTTATTGTTAGCCTTGCTACTTTTCCGAGGTTTTGGTTTTTCGTTCTTTGGCAACTCCTGTAGTAATTTTAAACCACTTTTTTTATTAGACGGTATGCCTCGTACGTTTTAGGTAGAAAAGTCGTCTGTTTTCTTTTGACAACAAACGACTTTCTACTTAAAACGTATATCCCAATTCTTAGCTGTTAAAAGTTAGCCTAGGGTTTCAACTCCACACGAGTTGTCAATGAACCATTATTTTTAATTATTTTTCGTTCTTTGACAATTTTTGCCAAATATTTAAATAACAGATAGCGCTTAGCTTATTTTTAGGTTTTAGATACTAGATTTTAGATCGAGCAGCCCTCTTGGTGTAAAACACCAAGCCTGCTCGTTCGCCCTGCTCATACTCTTAGACTAAATTATTGATAATCAAATTTTAACCTAATGCCTAAAATCTAAGAGCGAAGTGATCTAATGTCTAAAAATTTTAATCCCAAAGCTTACTTTTTCTTATTAATGCAAAAATCACTTCGTGAGAACAGTTGTCAAAGAACCTTATTTTTTAGTTCGCTTCACTCATGAGCCTTGCACTTTAGCTGTCCTATATTTAGCTTTTTTATACAAAAAAAAAAAATACATTACAATATTTGCAAGATTATACATACCTTTGTTTCATAAAAAAAACTGTTCACTACACTTTTAATCACTACGACAAAGTTCCCATCCAAATTTCAAAAAAAATCTCTGTATCCCGTACCGCTTTTAATATCACTTGTTCTACTTAAGGAACAGCTTGTACCAGTTGAAATTTGTTACAGACATTAAGAACATCCCAATTTTAAGATCACAAAAGTGAAAACTTCCCTATTCCACAATTTTATAAAAAAACGTGTATTACCTTAAGGCTTTTGCTTAGTTAGACGAACCTTTGTACAAAATGTTTGAGACTATTGTATTCTCCTTAAAAGAACATCAGGACAAAAGAGCTGCTAAAAAGGTAACTATAACGTTTTGTTTATTGAAAGTAAATTTTACTTTCTCTTACTCTTTCTATTCTCTAAATTATTAGATAATAGAAATGGCTTTCTATGGTCCTTATTAAAGCAACATTTATGTTAGTAATTGAATACAATAGGTAAAAGGAACACTGTATAAGTATATTTCTTCAACCCCCATTCATTAGAAAATTGTAGTATGAAAAATCAAAAAAAAACGACCTTTAAACTAGCCTTAAACCAGCCAATTTTTTCAATTAATACTTTTACGTCTCGACAATTAACTATTTCAAAATTAACGTTGAAACACCATGAAGCAATGGATAGTATTCTACATGCCACAGCACGTTTATCGAAAGAGTTGAATTTGCAAATTGATCAATCCTATGCCGCTCATACGTCAATGACTTCCTTTTTATATCCAAAATCTGGTAAATATAAAGTTGTCATTGTTAATATTCTTTATGATTTACTCTATTATATTGACGATTTATTTGGAGAGGACATAGAAGGGGCTAGTCAAGAGGATAAGCCTTCTTTAAGCGAATTAATGTATATCTGGCAAACAGGTGAAATTAATACCGTCTATTATAATAACCAGAGCAGCAAAAAAGTCAAAACAGTCTGTATGGGGATGCAATGGGTTCGAAATAAGTTGTTTCAAAGTTGTGAACCTTCTTTTTTCAAAAAAATATCTTGGCTTTTGTTTGAACATTTAAGAGATCAATTAAAACCAGGTGCTTATGAATCTGTTGAAGAGTATATTCTGTTAAGAAGAAATTTTTCTGGCATGTATGTAGCCATTTACTTAATTGAGTATTGTACGGGTAGATATTTGACAGAGGAGATGCTTAAAAAGGTACCTAGTTTACAAAAAGCGATTGATTTATGTGCTGATATTGGAGGATTGTCGAACGATATTTTCTCTTATCCAAAAGAGAATCATAGTAAATTTAACTTAGTGAATACTTTTCAAGTCCTTAATCAGACCAAAACCTTGGACGAATCCATACAGAAAGCGATTGATTTAGTAAATACTTGTCATGTTGATTTTAATATCGCTGTAAAGCAAATTCATGCTGAAAGTTTGGATTTAGCTACCGATGAAAAAGCAGCTATTCTACAATTTACAGATGGCTTACAATCTATTTTATCTGCAACATATCACTGGCAGTTAGTAACAGAGCGATACCGCCATAGTGATCACATACTAGAGGATTTAAAATACAAATCGGATTGTCTCAATCAAAAAACAGGTTAAGTTGCCGAATTCTAAACAGAATTCTAAGTATAAAAAAGCCATTCCTACTAGTAGGAATGGCTTTTTTAGTTGATACTTCAAGTGTAAATTATTTGTGTTTAGCAATTTCATTTAGCAACCATTTTTCAGCAGCAGCTCTTTTAGTAAAAATTTCGGATGGCACCTTTACTTTTTCTTCGTCCTTTTTCGTTGTTGATCCTGTTAGTTTCAAGTAAAGATTTCCAACAATTTTTGAGGCAAAAGATTTAGTCATCAAGGCCGTTGCAATCTCTCCCATTTCTGCATCTATATAACAAGCCAAGACTTCTTTTGTAATATAGGTGTCTGGTATGTTGCTCAGTATTCCTCTTTTTTTTCCATCGATCGCCTTTTTTAAAATCCTTGCATTTTCAGTAGCCGTTTCTACCGTATCTGGTTGATCCCAATTTTTATTATTTATAATCTCTACAATATCATCAGGACGCACGATCACCGTTATAGATTGTGTTTTATACTCCATGTTTTCTGCGTTTAGTAAGGGGTTCATACTTAAAATAAGTATATTTTTCTTAAAAAAAAAAGCAAGATGCTTTTATTAAGAAACATTACTAATATATCAATTTATAAAATCTAAGATAGCATGGCGATTAAGCTGGTAATTGAGTGCGTTTGAAAAGATTGGAGTAGGCTATTTCTTTCCTTCAAAGATTTTTTCTTGGTCTTTGAAACAGGTAGAAATATAGTATCTACAGCACCTAAAGATTTAAGGGCATTCCCTTTTTATTCGTCTTTTATTTTTTTGAGAAGGAATCTTGTTCCTTTTATATTCGCCTAAGTAAGTATATTCTTGCAGTAGGTTGCAAGAATCAAAAATAGAAAGCACGATTACTGCGCATGTTTATACAATTGTTCTAACAACCATTTTTCTGCATCTTCTTTCTTCGTAAAGATTTTTATAGGTGTTTTTCCCTGTCCTAATCTGGAAGAAGACTTACCTGTCAATTTCAAAAATAGGTTTCCAACAATTTTAGACCCAAAAGAAGTTGTCAATAGAGCACTGGCAACTTCTCCTATTTCTGCATTTTCATAACATTCCAAAACTTCTTTTGACATATAAGTGCTTGGCATATGGCTTAACATTCCCCTAGCCTGTCCATTGACAGCCTTTTTCAACATTGCAATATTTTCTTGAGCAACTTCTATTGTATCTGCATCATTCCAACCTTCATTGTTTAATAATTCTACAATTCCATTTGGTCGAACAATAATTGTCAACGCCCTTGTTTTAAACTCCATGTTTTATTTGCTCTTAATCAATATAAATTGATTTTGTATTAGATTTTTTTTTTTTGACTATTCATAGAAACTACTAATCTAATATTTTTTTGACTTTATATCTATTTATATCACTACAATTTTATTAAAAAGCAGTTAAAAAAGCATTGAAACAAACAAAACTAACGAACTTATCTAAGCTTAATCAACAACTCAGGTCTATTTTGCAAACAAAAATCATCGAATACTAAGTTATTTTTCTGCAAGTTTTGCTAACAACCAGCTTATAGCATCTTGTTTGGTAGGAAATATTTTCAGGGGAGCTTTATTTTTTTTGTTTATAGTAGAAGGTCCTCCGATTAGCTTCATGTACACATTTGCAATTAACCTTGCACTGAAAGAAGTTGCGACCATAGCCGTTCCCACAGCAGTACCGTCTAGGCTATTATAATAAGCCATAACTTCCTTACTAACATAGGTCTTCGGTACATAATTAAGTATTCCTACTCGTTTTCCATTAATTGCCTTTTCAATCATTGCCGTATTTTCTTTAGCAATTTCTAAGGTATCTGCTTCTTTCCAATCCTCATTCGTCAATATTTCTACAATATCGTCAGGTCGAACAATAATTGTCAACGCTCTTGTTTTATATTCCATAAATTATATAATCTTAGACATTAAATATTTTTAGCTCAGAAATGCTAAAAGTATATTTGCACTGAAGTTGTTTAGAAT
>CACVAQ010000240.1:16022-25680 GCA_902727865.1 uncultured Aureispira sp.
CTTCTAAGGCAAAAAATGATTGGTTCTTTCACCGTTTTTGCCAGCCCATATTATTATATTTATCAACATTCTAGTTGTATTTAATACTGGCTTCTTAAAAGACTAGTCTAAAGCACAAATTGCGTTTCAGCTACAATTTTTTTCTTTAAAAAGCGCTATTAAATTTAACAAATATCAATGAAAAAAATTACTTTTTTATGTGTTTTTTTTGTTTTTGATTTGCTCTAACAACCACTCAATCGCTTCCGCTCTATTTTTTTCATCAAAAATCTTAACAGGAGCGTTCCCTCTTTTACCTTCTTTCGCTTTAGATTTGCCTGTTAGTTTCAAAAAAAGATTCCCGACAATTTTAGATCCAAAAGAAGTGGTTAACATTGCTGTAGCGACCTCTCCGATCTCTGCTGTAGAATAACAATTTAGAACTTCCTTGCTAAGATAAGTATTTGAAGTATTACTTAACAAGCCCCTTAGCTGCCCATCTACGGCCTGTTTCATAGCAGCCACATTTTCTTGTGCAATTTCTAAAGTGTCGACCTCTGTCCAATCTTTGTTTGGTAATATTTCAACAATATCATTTAGGTGAACCTTAATGATTAGTGCTCTCGTTTTAAACTCCATAATTTTTGTTATTTATAGTTAACTCTAAGTACACATTTCTATTTAACTTCATAGCTACAGTACTTAGCTGTGCTGTTACTTATTCCCTTTCGTCATGAGCGTTTCACTTATTGTTAGCTGCGCTGCTACTGCGTGGTCGTGGTCGTGGGATTAGTTCACTACGTTTGTTCGCTCGCTTTCCTCGTGAACGGACTCCGTTCGGTTCATGAGCGCTGTACTTTTAGTATGCGACTTCTCCTAGTTTTTAGTTTTTTAATAAAAAAACACCTTACATTGCATTAATCATCATGCTTTTAACATGTCATAAATTAAAAGTCATTTAACTAATAATAAGAACTGTCGCATCTAGAATTGATGAAAGTTATCAATTAGCAAAGGTAAGGAAAATCTAAGTTGTTTAGTAGACGATGTAATAAATTATTTATTTTAATCAATGTTTTTCTGTTCTAAAAAGAGCCCATAAAGGGGCTCCCCCAAAAGAGATGCTGGTCAACTCTTCTGCGAAATTAATCGGTAAGCAACAATAAGTTTTGTCTGAAATAGAAAAAATTTGAGAGATGGAACAAGGACTAAGAGCTATGCCTAGGCGGCTTCATTGATTAGCAAACTGGGGAGATACTAATAGAGGTCAATATCTATTTTAATACAAAAATGGTCTAACAACAAAATTCGTTTTAAGCAACAGCGTCAAAACCCTTAGAATCAATCCAATCTAAGTCGTTTTTTTGCCTTTGCTATCTCTTCCAATAACCATTCAATTCCTACTTCTTTATCAGCTATCGAAAAGATACGAATTGGAGCATCTCCTCTACTCTTACCTGTTAACTTCAAAAAAAGATTTCCGACTACTTTAGAACCGAAAGAAGTTGTCAAGATCACTGTAGCCACCTCGCCTACTTCTGCTTGGCTATAATATACCATGATTTCTCTCTTAAAATAAACACCTGGTGTACGGCTAAGCAATGCTCTAGGTTTTCCATCTATCGCTTTTTGCATTGCAGCTATATTCTCTTTGGCAGTCTCCATTGTATCTGGTTCTACCCAATCTTCATTGGGTATTACATCAACAATATCATCTGGCCGCACGATAATAGTTAAGGACTTTGTTTTAAATTTCATTTTTGTAATTAATTACCCATCATTATAATATATATGCAAGGAAAAATCACCTCCACTAATATCAATTTTTAGATAAAAGTAAATTGGTAAAAAATAAACGTAAGTAAGTAGGTGGACAAAAATAATTAACCTTAAAATTAGCTACACTGCTAGGCTATGCTTTTGGTACAGAGTACCAAGCTTACGCAGTTCACTACGTTCATGTGGTGGGGCATCTTCTTTAAAAGGCCTCGCAATAGCCCAAATCTGAAACAAAAACCTAGCTTCAAATTTTGTGCATCTTATTTAGTAACCATTCTTTAAAACATAAGTTGCAGTGATGCAAGCTTATACGTTCTTACTTTTCATACTTTTTCCATCATTTCTTGTTAGAGCTTATTCGTAGTTTTACGACTACTTCTATGAGCCCTCTCAGGCATAATGTATATTAATAAGTAAAATACAATATATTTTCAATAAATCAATTTTATAAGTAATATAAAACTAAATTAATTTAGAACTCATCTATCTTTATTCTATGAATTCTATTATAATATTGTCTAAATCAATGAATAGCCCAATCCCTTTTAGGTTCAATTCGACTTTCTTGCGAAATGACCTACTTACCCTGATTAAACACAGTCCAATTAACAAAAACTGAAACTAAAATTTCAAAAAAAATAAGAAAAAACTAAGTCGGAGTAAAAAAAAAATCTAAAAACAGAACAATTCTTGCTATTTATGTAAAAAGAAAGTACTTTTACTTAAATGATAATGCTAAATTATAAAATTTAATCTATGAAAAAGCAAAGTATTAATAGAGAGTATAATTTTCCTGATGCAGATTTATATACACAATGCAGAGAACGCATCCAATACATCAAACGAGATGAAAAAGAGTTTGAAAGCTATGCTTATGCCAATAGCAAAATCAAGCAATTTGAGCACCTTTGTGATAATTTTTCAGACCAACCTGATGATGATGAATTGATTGGCAATCAGATGGAAGCTACAAACAAGAAGAATCAAGGAAAAGAAAAACTAAAGTCAGCTATTCGCTCTGTTATGACTCGTGTTGCTAGTAAATACAATACTCGCTCTGGACATTATCGAAAGTTTGGTACGTTAAAAATGAATGATATGAGTGATCCCAAACTGCTGCTCTGTGGGCGTCGTGTGGTGCGAGTATCTAATAAACTACTTGACTTTTTGGCAGAAACAGGGCTTAGACAAGCGCATATTGATGAAGTGCAACAAGCTGCTGCTGCCTTTGAAAACTCCATTCACATTCAACAAGACAAGGTTTCGGATAGAGATATTTTTGTTGAAAAACGGATCGAGTTAGGCAATGAACTCTATCGTGAATTGGTCTTAGTGTGTAATATTGGAAAGGACATCTGGGCTGAAAAAAACAAAGCTAAGTATGAAAATTATACCATTTATGAAAGTAATAATGAGCAAAAAAAGGCACGAAAAGAACGGTTAAAAAAAGAAGCGCCTACAAGCAAGAAATAGCCTTAAAATTCGATTCTAGCCTACCTACAGTATAATTTAGCACAAAAAAAGCAGCTCAAAATTTGAGCTGCTTTTTTTATGTACTATAATTTTTCTATTACTAAAGTTCCAGTAGTCATATTCTTAAAAGCAACCGCTCTAGAATTTACCCTTTCTTAAGAATCGCTTACTTAAAAGAAACCTTTCGTTTTCGTTCGTGCAATGCCTTTAAGAATTGCTCCAATTCTATTTCGTCGTTGATGTACACTTGCCTTGCTTTAGAACCTTCATTTGGTCCTACAATTCCTGTGTTTTCTAATTGATCCATAATCCGCCCAGCACGGTTGTATCCTAACTTAAGACGACGTTGAATCATAGAAGTAGAACCTTGCTGATTCATGACTACCAAGCGAGCTGCATCATCAAAATATTCATCCAAGTCATGTAAGACCTGATTTAATTTCTGCTCGCTATCCTTCCCACTGCCTGACTCTTCGCCATAAGCTGGCAATAAGAATGGCGTTGGATAACCTGGCTGACTAGCAATGTGATTGATGACTCGTTCAACTTCTGGAGTATCAACAAAAGCACATTGAATACGAATTAAGTTGCCACCAGAAGACAATAACATATCTCCACGTCCAACCAACTGATCCGCTCCTCCACCATCCAAAATAGTTCTAGAGTCAATCTTAGAAGTCACCTTAAAGGCTAATCGAGCGGGAAAATTTGCTTTGATAATACCTGTGATAATATTTACAGAAGGACGTTGGGTCGCAATAATTAAATGAATGCCTACCGCACGGGCTAATTGAGCCAAACGGCCAATAGGCAACTCGACTTCCTTCCCTGCCGTCATAATTAAATCGGCAAACTCATCTATAATTAATACAATAAAAGGCATAAAACGATGCCCTTTTTCAGGATTTAATTTACGAGCAACAAATTTTTGATTGTATTCGTTTAAGTTCCGAACAGATGCTTTTTTTAATAAATTATACCGCTCATCCATTTCTACCGTCAAAGAATACAAGGTTTGAACTACTTTTGTTACATCCGTTACAATTGCTTCTTCCTCATCTGGCAAATAGCCTAAATAATGTGCAGAAATTCGATTGTACAAAGATAGCTCTACTTTTTTCGGGTCAATTAAAATTAATTTTAACTGAGAAGGATGCTTCTTATACAGCAAACTCATAATAATGGTATTAATACCAACCGATTTACCTTGCCCTGTGGCTCCTGCAATTAGCAAATGGGGCATTTTGGCTAAATCAGCAATAAAAACCTCATCGGAAATCGTCTTACCTAAGGCAATCGGCAAATCCATTTTTGCTTCTCGATATTTTTTAGAAGCAAGGACCTCTTTCAGCGAAACGATTTGTTTGTTTCTATTCGGAACCTCAATACCAATCGTTCCTTTACCTGGAATTGGAGCAATAATACGAATCCCCAAGGCCGCCAAACTCAAGGCAATATCATCCTCTAAACTCTTAATTTTGGAGATACGTACTCCTGGAGCAGGGATAATTTCATACAGCGTTACGGTAGGTCCTATTGTTGCTTTTATTTTTATAATCTCAATTTTGTAATTGAGTAACGTTTCTATAATTTGATCTTTATTCGATTCTAATTCAGCACGATCAATAACTGGTTTTTGGTCGTCATAGCTTTCCAACAAGTCAATAACGGGATTCTCATACCTAGGCAAATCAAGTGTTGGATCGTAGGGTTCAATGTGATCTTTATTTTCTTCTACGATGTTAAGATCCAATTGATCCCCTTCTTTCGAAATTTCCATTTCCAAAGACTCGCCCTTATCTTCTGCCAATTTCTGTTGAGCGGCTTTTTCCAAATCCAAAGACAATTGGTTTTGGGTTAACTTTTTAACCTTGTTTTCCAGCTCTCCTTTTGTAGATTGCTGAATTACTTTAGGAACTTCTAATTCCGTTGTTTCCGTTTCTGCTGCCTCGCTTATTTTTTCTCCAGCCACGACAACTTCTAAGGTATCTGAGTCAGAAGTTTCCGTTTTAATGCTGTTCGTTTTGGGCCTAAGAACCGTTACTGTTTTTGTTTCTGGTAATTCTGGTTTAGGTGGTGTTTCTGGTGTTAATCGGAACAGGCTTCTCAAAGTTGCCATAAGGTTACTAACAGAGAAAGCACTTTTGATTTCAGCCATTGATAAACCATCCTTGAAATTTGGGTTTTTGTTCCAAACAACAAAGCCTAAAAAGGCAAAAAGTAAAATGGCTACAATCCCAATAGAGCCAACTAAACCATCCAAAACACTTACTAAAAAACCTGTTATAGCACCTCCCCAAGGAAATTCGTAACTCTGAAAAAGAAAGGCAAACAAAAAGCTGGTCCAAAGCATCGTTAAAACCGACCGCTTATACACAGGAATTAATTGACGCAGTGGCGTTTCTACAATCAGGCTCATTCCTGTTGTAAAGAGTAAAAACACCAAGATAAAGGAAGGAAAGCCAAAGCCATAATAGATGAATTGATGAGACAATACGGCTCCCAATCGTCCTAGCCAATTCTCCATATCGTGTGGAGATAAGAGGACCGACCAATTCGCTTTATCCATATCTTCTTTCCAAGTAAAAAGATAGGACGAAAATGCAATGAAAAGATATAAAGTAAAAAATAAGCAAAACAGTCCTACTAACTTTGGAAAACGGTCGTCTTGTACACCACCTTTTATAGAAACTTGTTTTTTCTTCTTTTTAGCCATTCTATTATTAAATCAATGATTGAAGTTTTTTTTCTTTGAAAACCCGATGCGCTCTATTCAAAAAAGAAGCGCTCTCTTTGGTTTTCTTTATACTTCGGATACAAACCTTATCAAATACAGCCGCTTCATTCTACCAAGGTAGAGAAAAGGCAATAATCAATTTAGTGCGAAATCTGTTTTTATGTTTTTTATTAAAAAGCTAAAAACCCTACGACCACGAAGTAGCAGCGCAGCTAAGTACTATTTGTCTTATAGACAGCAAAAATAAGCAATAATCTTGATGTTTAAAGGATTTCAGGACAAAAATGTCATTTTTTTGCTGATGTACACTTTATAGTGTACGCAAATTTGTGTTGACCTCTCTTTTATAGAACTATTTGAGGTGTATAAAACATCTAAAAACAATTCCATTTCTTTTTTGTTGTATTCAAGATTAGTTGTGTTACCACAGCGGCCTTATGCAGAAGCGTTTCACGACTTGTTCCTAGTCCTTAGATTAGCGACACGGCTTCTCTGAGCTTTTAGTTTTTATCGTTCTTTGACAAATCGTGTGCTAATAGTTTAAACCACTTTTTTTATTAGACGGTATGCCTCGTACCTTTTAAGCCCACACGATTTGTCAAAGAACCGTTTTTATTATAAAAACCAGCAAATTCATCTTATATCAATTTGATTACCAGCATTTTAAACACGTACACCTTTAAAGTTATTCTTCTGACAATCAAACTAATATGATTTAGCTTTGCTGAGTCTTCGGGTTGTCCACGAAGTATTGTATATTTGCACCATGAAAGAATTAGCCTATTTAAATAAATATTTCGCCCAATACAAAGGACGTTTTTTATTAGGAATTGTGTTTATCGCAATCTCTAATTATTTTCGGGTATGGCAGCCTCAAATCATTCGCTATTCTTTAGATTTAGTCATTGAAAATGTCACGCTTTATAACTTGTACGATGGTTTTGAAGTCAAAGACCAATTATTGGAACGTATAGGAAGTATCCTTTTCTTTTTTATGCTCTTAGTCATTAGCTTTGCCTTTTTGATGGGCTTTTTTATGTTTTTCATGCGCCAAACCTTGATTGTCATGTCTAGGCTAATTGAATACGACTTGCGGAATGACATTTATACACATTATGAAAAGTTAACCCTCGCCTTCTACAAACGAAACAATACAGGAGATTTAATGGCCAGAATCACTGAAGACGTAAACCATGTTCGGATGTACTTGGGGCCTGCGGTAATGTATAGCATCAATTTAGTGATTTTATTTACTATGGTCATTTATTCTATGGTCCAAGTAAGCCCTATACTTACCTTCTATTCTCTAATTCCATTACCCATCCTTTCGATCTCCATTTATTATGTGACCAGTATTATTAATACAAAAAGTGCCCGAATACAAGCACAACTATCGGTTTTAAATAGCTTGTCGCAAGAAGTTTATTCTGGCATACGGGTTGTAAAATCCTATGGTCAAGAAAAAGCAATGGGTGATTTTTTCAAAACTGAAACAGAAGATTTTAAATCCAAGTCGCTCGAATTAGCTAAAATCAATGCTTTTTTTCGCCCTTTGATGTTGTTTCTAATTGGAGTTAGTACAATTATCACTATTTATGTTGGTGGAATTTTGGTTATGAGTGGGGAAGTTTCGGCAGGTAATATTGCCGAATTTGTGATTTATATTAATATGCTGGCTTGGCCCGTTACCTCTATTGGTTGGGTGGCTTCGATCATACAACGAGCAGCGGCTTCTCAAAAACGAATCAATGATTTTCTCAAAACAGAACCTGATGTTCTAATTGATAATAAGATTCCCAAAACGCCAATTGAAGGTAGTATTGAATTTAAAGACGTCTCCTTTGTCTATCCTGACACAGGCATAAAAGCCTTAGAAAACATCTCTTTTAAACTCGAAAAGGGGCAAAAAATGGCGATTATTGGTCGCACAGGTTCAGGAAAAACAACCTTAGCAGACTTGTTGCTAAGAATGTATGATGTTAGTGCAGGACAAATTTTAATAGATGGCATTCCTATTCAAGGACATAATTTAGCACACCTAAGAGAAACGATTGCTTATGTTCCTCAGGATGTCTTTTTGTTCTCTGATTCGATTTATAATAACATTGCCTTTGGTCAAACAAAAGCAGACAAATCTGAGATTCGAGCATATGCTAAACACGCTGCGGTGTACGAGGACATTATGAATCTTCCCGAACAATTTGATACGGTTATTGGAGAGCGTGGCGTGACACTTTCGGGAGGACAAAAACAACGTGTTTCAATCGCGCGGGCTTTGGTTAAGCAACCTGACATTCTCTTATTAGACGATTGTCTGTCTGCTGTTGACACTAAAACAGAAGCCAAAATCACAGGGTATTTGAATACGGCTTGTGCCGACAAAACAACGGTTATTATTACGCATCGTTTGTATGCAGCACTTCAATTTGACAAAATTATTGTCTTGACTGATGGAAAAATAACCGAGGTAGGAACGCATAATGAGCTGATTCAAAACAAAGGTTATTATTATGAAATGTATGAAAACCAACGTTTAGAAGAGATAGAACCCCAATAAATAATGGTTCTTTGACTTCTTTAGTCCATTTGATAGATAAAATATGAAAAATCCTAAAATATACGAAACAGAACGGCTCTTTTTAAGCCCAACTACTGTTGATGATGCCGCATTTGTATTAGAGTTGTTAAACAGTCCTAAATGGATTCAAAATATAGGCGATCGAAAGGTCCGTTCTTTGGAAGAAGCAGAAGCTTACATTAGCACCAAAATGCTGCCTCAACTCGAAGCCTTAGGTTTTTCTAATTACACCTTAATTCGAAAAACAGATGGCGCTAAAATTGGCTCTTCGGGACTATACAGTAGAGAGGGCATCGAAGGGGTTGACATTGGCTTTGCCCTACTGCCTGGATTTGAACGACAAGGATATTCTTTTGAGGCAGCCAATAAATTGATGGAATTGGCAAAAGGCCCCTTTCAATTGTCTAAAGTAAGTGGTATTACCTTACAAACAAATAAAGCCTCTCAAGGCTTATTAGAAAAATTAGGCTTGAAGTTTTCTAAACTGATTCGATTGCCAGATGACCCCGAAGAATTAATGCTTTATGAATGCTTCTTGTAAACTTGTTCCCTTTTATAGATAAGCAGTGAAGCTAATCCCACGACCACAATAATTCAGTAATCGCATCAAACATTACTCCGTTGAAAAATCGTATTAGTTTATTGCATGAGTGCTTCGCTTTGATTATCAGCAAGATGAGTTTTTAGTTGTCAAAGTATTAAAAAGCTGATAATCAAACTAATGCAAGATGCTTTTTTATGTTTTTTATAGAACCCGAACTAAGCGAAGCGACCTCACGTAAGTAACAAAGGCTCACGAAGTAAAAACTAAAAAATCAACGGAGTATTAATCAAAAGGACTTATAAAATAAAAACGAGTCATTTCTGAGATAGAAATGACTCGTTTTATAGCTTAGTTTTTAGTCCCCTACTTTAGGAGAGGCTTCTCCGAGGTTTTAGTTTTTTAATAAAAAAATATAAAATCTTCGAAAAAACAAAGACCTGAATACAGGAATTAATTATAAAGAAAGATATATAAATTCAAAGAAGTCGCAATCAGCAACCAAACAAAATAAGGCAACATTAAAAATGCCTTTCCTTTTAAAGTTTGTCGATAGCCAAAAAGAAAGTAG
>CACVAQ010000241.1:0-2578 GCA_902727865.1 uncultured Aureispira sp.
CACAAATATTTTTTTTATCTTTTATTCTATCAAGAAGGAAGCCTATATTTAAAGAAATAAATCAACTCAAATTATAATAAAATGAAGCAATACATACTTTTTTTCCTGTTATTAATCTTTGTATCTAGCGCACCCGCACAGCCAAATCTTTTAGCTTCGGTAGAAATAGTAGAGGCAGAGACCGAACGAGCGCTTCCAGTGAAAAAAAAGAAGCTCAAAAAAAAGAAACGCTACAAAAAAACGTTCAAAAAAAATTTCAAAAAACCGAATAAACTTAAGGCAGAGAATAAGATTAATGTAAAACGCGCCCTACTCTTTAATATCATAGGAACGACTGGTTTGGCTGTTCTCTGTGTGATTTCAGCTATAATTACAGGAGGATGGAATGCGCTTATTTTTCTAGTTGCAGCTGGATTATGTGCCTTAATTTCGATTAATTTTTTGATCATTTTTCTAATTTACATTGCGGTAAAAAATAGAACATCCGACGAGAAAACAACCTTAAAAAAGTCGGAAAAGGACTTACGAGCAGAGGTTCCTTATTTAAGCGAAGGAAAAATTAAGCTGTATTTGGCTCTAAACGAAGAAGTAGCAAGCGCAAAGATTAATAAGGATATTCTAATTCGTACCAATAGAGATACGAGTCGAGAAGAATGGAGGGCTGCAAAAGTAAAGATCAAAGAGTTAGAAGGAAAAATTAAGCATGCAGAATTGCAGATTCAAGAATTGCGTACACAAAATAAAATCAAGAAAGTACGCAGAGAAAGAGGTTAGGAATGGTCAATAAATAAGATGAACATTCAATAGATATGGGACATAGAAGTTGTTTAGAATTCAGACCCTTTAAAACTCCAATGCTTCTGCCCATTCAAACCCATCAGACAACTTACTAGAGGTGAACTCCAAATGTATGACTCGTCGCCTCTTTAGGCTGGGTGGAGTCGAAAAATTGCTTAATAACAAAGCGTTCATAAGTAAAACGGAACCTGCATGTAAATCAGGAGCATAAGAATGACTGTTGTTACTCAATAAGTTGATTTCTTCCTTTGTAAATCGCTTGTTGTGAGAACCAGGCAAGACAAATTGTTGCCCATTGCTCTCTTGTGTGTCATCCAAATGAATTCGAATGCAAAAAATACGACCTAAAATCTCATCTGGAATGGTTTCTAATTGGAGTCTAGCATCTTTAGAGACAAGCGCCAAGCCTTTGGGTTGATGCCAATTTTGATAATAGCTTTCTCTAGGAGGCTTATTAAAAAAAGTCGCTTTGACCAAAACAGCACTCGGATCAATCGACTCCACCAATCGGGTTAAATTTCGATTAAAAAGCACTCGAACCAAGGCGGGCTGATTTACTAATAATTGGCGAACAATACCATTTTCTTCTTTTAAACGGTCGCCTAGCTTTTTATGTAAGGTATTGTTCAAGAGCTTAATTTCTCTACGGCTGTACAAATGATTTAAGACGGTTAATCCTTTGTGTGTTAATTTTTGCCCAGCAGCACGCAAACCTCGTTCAGTAATTTCAGTGTTGTATAAATCAATGTTGGCATTGATGCGTTCCTTTATTTTTCGTCGAAGCCTATCGGGTGCTAAAACCTTCACCCCTTCCCCAAAGCCTAAAATTGCTTTTTCCAATTCAAAATTATGTTGCACTTTCAAGGCGATTGTAATCCCATAATGATCTTTCTCAATCAACTCCTGAGAATGATGCAAAGGCTTGGTTAAAACATAAGGCGCATGTTGATAATTAACATACAAACGCACTTCTTCTACCTTCGCTTTTGGGCTAATAGAGACTCCAATGGCGTCTTTAAAATAGCTTTCGGCCTCAAAGTCCTCTGATTCTTGAAACCACAGTTCACTGGCTTCAATTCCTTCTATACGATCCAAAGCTAGATTCATAATGCCTGCGGCACCTTCCTTGATGCCAATCAAAAACCAACGATTTCGAAACTCTTTGAGCAAGTAGGGATGAAAGGCAAAACTGTTTGCCGATCTTGCTTTAAAGGATTGATAAGTGATTTTTAAAACCTCTTTTTTGATAATCGCTTGATACAAGACATCCAAATATTCCAAGCCTTTGAGGTTGTCGTTTTTCTCAAAATCAATAACGGGTTTGGTCTGTGTTTTTTGAGAATAAATGTGATCCTCCAACTTTTGAACCATGCCATCCAACTCTTTGAAATGCGAAAAGCCTTTAAATTGCTTCATAAAGGCAACAGCATCCGTCAACCTATTCAAATCTTGGTCCGTCAAAGGTATATTGGTAATACTATAGGTCGGTTCTTCATAGGTATAATAACGCTTGTCTACGACAATAATCGGAGCATTATAACCTAATTTATCACTACGCATCACTTGAATATCTGCCTGTACGGTTCGTTTACTCACGCCTTTGTCAATTCCCTCGTATTCATACAAAGCATCCGAGCAGGCATCAATCAAATCATTTAAGGTCCATTTTCGGTAGCGATTTTGGAGGCATTTATCAAGCGTTTTGTAGCGAATTAAGGCATTTCTATTGACGGGCATGGTTGGTTGTTGTTTTAGCTGAATTCTTTTTTTATTTTTTTAT
>CACVAQ010000241.1:2678-5093 GCA_902727865.1 uncultured Aureispira sp.
GAAGAAAGAATAAATAGAATTGAATAGATGAAATAGTTTTTGTCCCTGCTCAAATGGAGTGGGGCGCATTTCCTAAAAAATACAAAATTCTACTTTTTTTATTTAAAATTGAACTTTTTACACTCGCTTAACGGTATATAAGCATGTGTTTTATAACAAAACACTTATTTACGCTGCTGCTGCATCCTCGCTTAAAACGCTCTGTAGTAATTTATCGTAACAATAATAATAAAACAACAGCCATGAAAACAATTGCATTAAACAGATTGAACATTTTGGGAGTTGCTAAGGGAAATGGACTTAGTGCAACACATCAAGTAACTTTTTTGGCAGAATTAGCCAAATTGGGCTATCGGGTGACCAATCCAGAGATGCTACAAGAAGTTTCTAGTGGTTTTTTGATGGATTATAAACACTTGTTAAAAGCCTTAGCCAAAAAACGTGGTGGAGACGTGCAATACGTTCCATTATTCAAAAATTTTCCAGACGACGTGCCAAATGATGCTGCATATTTTAGCAAAAGAATCATTGGTTATATCGGAAATATATTTCGCCTTTTTCCTGATGCCGTGCAGTTGGATAATGGTATTAAAGTGCCTAAATGGTTGTTTAATATCAAGGACTTTGGCGCTGATCCAATTAGCCAAATGCAGTCGAAAGAACTCTTTGACTTGGCCGTAAAAGAAAATGCGGCAAAAGAAGGCGATAGCCATGTCGAATGGATGGATTTACGCCTTGTATTTGATGAGAATTTAGGAGAGGAATTAAAAAATTATTTAGCTCGCTTGGTCTATTCCAAATCCTCTATCAAGGAAGCTTTACACGAAGATTTGTTCGATTTATTGGACTTTTTTGGCGCAGAAGGGTTGGAAGGCGATTTGGTGGTTTTTAAGGAAACCAAAGCTTTGTTGATGCAGTACTTTTGGAAGAAAGGCGACTTTGATGCGGTGGCAAAATTTGCAAAAACAGCAACCGATATCTTACGCTTATTCGCTGCGGTAACGGGTTCTGATGTTAGTTTGAGTGAAAAAATTAAATTTCCTAAATTATCAAGAAAAGCTCGTAAAGTAGTTTTGTCTATCTTGGAAAAATCGCCTGGATTAGCAGAGGATTTGAACAAATACAAAGGGCTTTGGTTAGAAATTGGACGTTATTTACATCCTTTTGAATACAGCAAAAAGTATCCACGTACAGCCCAACTTTTCGATGCCTTACGCAATGGAAAAATTGAAACCTATAACTCTAAAACAGAGTCTTTATTGGCTTTGGCGGAAGTAGATGCTTTGTTGAAGCACTTAGAAAACAAACCTGGTGTTTATGCCCGAAAATTGCATGAGGTCCTAAGACGTTTCCCTAAGGAATTGGAGAAGGTTTTAGCTTCTTTTGAAAAAAATATTGCGAAAGTTGCCTTGAAGAATTTATTGGTTTTGAAAGCTTATTTTGCTGAAATCAATGAAGCGGAATACCGTACGATTGTGAATAAAAAAGGAAAGATGAAAGTCTTGCCAAACAATGCCTTTGCCGCACTGACCGAGGTTCAAATTGATCGAGTTATTATTTGCATCGAAAAAGCCATTAAAAGTGCCTTGACGGAAAAAGAATCTTGGAAAGAAGAAACGGTTTGGATTGATTCGGAATTGATGAATTACACCATTCCTTTGCAACAACGCAAAGCTTCGGACGGTATTTTGACGGTTGGAAAAGGTAGTCGCATAAAAACCGACTTCTCTAAGGTCTTGCGCTTGTTTATTTACTGGAAACAAACGGCTGTTCGTACCGATTTAGATTTGTCTTGCATTCAATTTGACGAACACTTTAATTACTTGGGACACGTGTCTTATACACAGCTTTCGGATCAAGGCGTTTTGCACTCTGGAGATATTCAGTCGGCACCAGAAGGTGCGGCAGAATTTATTGACATCACGATGTCTCAGTTAAAAGAGAAGGTGCGCTACCTTGCGGTTCAAGTCAACAAGTATTCGGGGGAACATTTCCGTGACATGGATTGTCATGCGGGTTGGATGTTGAGAGACAAAGCCAGTTCGGACGTCAAAACATTTGACATTAAAACGGTTGCCAATAAGTTCGATTTGAATGGTGTTGGTGGTTATGCGATTCCATTGATGGTCGATGTGGAAACACAGGAAATTATTTCGACCGATTTGTATGTTTCTAGTATTAACTTTTATAACAACGTGGAAGGTTCCATCAATGATGTATCGGTCATGTGTGCCCAATTGGCAAAATTCACAAAAACACGTCCAGTAATTGGCGATTTAGCACAGGCACATGTTGCCGCTAGAAATGCTCAATTGACAGAATTTAAAGAAAATGCAAGCATTAGCTTTGGTATTCAAAACTGTACGTACAATGCAATGGACGTAGAACAAATTTTAACAGAATTGATTTAAGTAG
>CACVAQ010000242.1 GCA_902727865.1 uncultured Aureispira sp.
CTTACAACGAAATACCTACTGTTATCAAAAAGAAAAAGCCTCCGCTTTAGCATGCACACTAAGGCTACTAAGTTAACAAAAAAATAGGCGTCATCTTTCCTAATGACTATTGTATGCGAAAGGTGTCAATAGTAATTTCTGTACTATCCTTGTAAGCAAAGAACAAATTTAAATCATTTTCATCTTGTTTTACTTTGAAATATTGGGCTGGAACAACCACTTCTTTGGTAGCTAAAGAAAGTATTCCCCAAAAATCATTTTCTACAATAAAAAGGTATCCACCAGGGCGACCATAAATCGAACGATTCTGAATAGGAATAACAAGATTACCTTGAAGATCTGTTACTCCATAATGGTTAAGCCCCTGACGAACTTTTAGGTAACCTATATTATTACTTAGTGCCTTAATGAAATTATATTTAAAAGGGAAAATCACATTATTGGCTTTATCAATAACCCCTTCTTTCTTATTCTTATGACCAATTAAGTAGTTGCCCCAATTAGCATTGACCTCCAAACCACGCATCTCTGTTGAAAAAAGAGTTGCATATTCTAAAGGAATAACTAATTTTCCTTTTTCGTTCAAAGCCCCGTTTTTTTTGTCTTTAGTCACCATGACTACCCCCTTTTCAAAGCATTCAATGTTATCGTAATCAAGGTCAAGTATTTGTGGAGCAATTCCATTGCGGATATCAATTGAACGGACACACTTTTTGGTTCCATTTTGTTCCACTGTAAAATGCCCATCAATCCATAAATCATAAACTTCATCGTATTTCAACTCTAATTTTATGCGTCCCAATCTGTCTATTATTCCCCATCGATTATCTTTTGCGACAGCAGCCATTCCATCCTCGTTAAACTTTTGGAATTTGTTGTACTGAAGCGGAATAACATCTATTCCTTTTTCGTCAATAAAACCGACTAAGCTATCAGCATAAATAGGAGCACGTCCTACTACAAATCGACCAATCCAATCATAGCTTCTTTTTGTAAGCGTCTTCCCTGTGTAATCAATTAATTGATGTTGTTTATTTTTTATACTAACTAAACTAGAATCGGTACGATAAGCGAGCGAGTCAACTGCTTCTTTTAGACAGCTCTTATTATTAAAATCAACTAAATCCCACTTGTCGTTTTGTTTTACAATAGCAACTTTGTACTTAGAGAGTATAAGCAATTTGTCAAATTGAAGTGGCAAAATTTCTGCTCCCTTAACATCAATAATTCCTTTTTTTTGATTTTTCTGAACAGAGGCAAAACCATTCTTAAAGATTGTTGCTTCTTCGTAAACACAATCAATTATCAGCGTAGAATCTATCCGAATATACCCCCAATAAGTACCCCGTCGGACTAATCGTCGTTCGTTGTGGAATTGCTCTTTTTTGTTTTCTGGACGGGACTGAGTACCCATGTAAACTACATTCGCATCCTCTGGCTCGCTGATATCCAATTCATAGGCTTGGTTTTCTGGAATTTTTTCGGTGTTATCACAGGAAAAGAAACAGTAATTGGAAAACAATAGAAAGATGGCTAAAATGATTTTTTTCACGAATTTTGAATTTTGTTGATATAATTAGACATAATACTACGTTGAAAACCCGAAGCCTTTCGTATTCACAAAGGGGCACGACCACAAGGAAGAGTTTGATGAACTGTGTCAAAATTAAAATAGGATTTCATACACAAACTAACTTTTTTTCTTATATTTAACGCATTATTATAATACACACTATAATAACATCCAACTACTACAATTTCTTCGGAGATGTAGTAGTTTTTTTTTGCGCTATTTCCCCCTATACGATTTAAGAGTAGTCTACATGCTTGCACAAAAGCACTTCAGATTAAAAAAAACGTAGAAGGGCGATCAATTCGATTTATACCTTATAAACAAATCGCTGTATAATTTCTTTCAATTCATCTATTTGAGATGGTTTTTTTAACAAAGCATCAAATTCGGCAAGAATTTTCTCTTCTTCATCTAACATCCCTCTAGCAGTCCATGCGATGACAGGTATTTTAGAAAAGTCAGAATGTTGCTTAATTCTCTTATTTGCCTCGTAACCATCCATTTGCGGCATCATCAAGTCCATAAATATCAAATCAAACTTTGTTTGTTTCAACAATTCTAATGCTTCCAAACCATTGGAAGCTTCTACCACCATAATATTTTTATCAATACTTTCAAGCATCTTTTTGATGAGCATTCTATTGAGTCTGTTGTCCTCAACGACCAACACATTAAGGTTCTTATCGTATAATTGAAGCTCTTTTAATGCTATCGGACTTATTCCTGAATGCACCTTATTTGTTAATACATAAGGTATAGAAACTATGAATATAGAGCCTCTCTCAGGTTCGCTTTTTAATACAATATCTCCCTCCATCAGTTGCACCAATTTTTTAGAGATAGAAAGCCCAAGCCCTGTACCGCCATAACTTCGTGTACTTTGGGCATCTTGCTGACGAAAGGGTTCAAATATTAATTCTTGTTGGTCTCTTGGAATTCCAATTCCTGTATCACTGATTGTAAAAATGAGCGTTTGTGTATCGGGCGACAAAGATGCCGCTAAAGAGATACGTCCCTTTTGTGTGAATTTAAACGCATTGCCAATCAGGTTGTATAAAACTTGTTTTAACCTTAGTTCATCTATAAAAACCGTCTCCTCCAATGCATCAGATATGGAGAGCGTAAAATCAATTTCTTTATTTTTTTGAGTTCCCTTAAACAAGCTATACAACTCCTCTAGTAATTTCTTAAGGTTTATTTGCTCTGGTGTAACTTCGATTTTGTCTACTTCGATTTTCGAAAGATCCAAAATATCATTAATAAGCGAAATAAGATTTTTACCTGCCTGACTTATGATACCAATATATTCTTTGTGTTGCTCGTTTTCTATTTCTAAGGATAAAATTTCTGTAAAGCCAAGTATGGCATTTAGGGGCGTTCTAATTTCATGGCTCATATTGGCTAGAAATTCTGATTTCAATTGGTTGGCTTTTTCAGCCTCTTCTTTAGCCTTCAACAAAAACTTTTCACTATTTTTCAGCGTCGTAATATTTGTTGTTGTCCCAATCATTCTAGTCGCATTTCCTTTTTCGTCAAACATAGCTAAGGCTCGGTGCTTCGTCCATAACATAGTGCCATCACAATGAAACATTCTAAACTCATAATTATACGTGGCTATTTCATGGTTTAAATATTTGCTTACCTCTTCAAACATTCCAGCAAGATCACTAGGATGCACTCTACTTTGAAACGTTTCAAGGCTCTTTGGTGCGGTGCCTGTTTCGTAACCAAACATTTTTTCCCAATGAGGCGAGTAATACAATGCATCATTAACAATATCCCAATCCCACATACCGTCTTGCGATCCTTGGAGGGCAAGTGCTAGCCTTTCTTCACTAATTTTTAGTTTCGTTTCGTATTCTTGCTGCTGTGTAATATCGGTCACCATAGAGAGCACGTGCGTAATCTCACCTTCTCCGTTTTTCAAGGGAGTATTCGCCCAATCACAGATGATTTTTTCACCTTTTTTATTCAAATTTTCATTAATACTATTCGCAGAAACATCCCCTTCTAACAGGCGATTCCAAATAGCATTTACCGCTTTTTCTCCTTCTAGTGAGACGATTTTACCATAAGGATGTTTGCCAAGCATTTCTTCTTCAGAAAAACCGAATATTTCCTCAGCCGCAGGGTTAAACGTAAGCACCTTAAAATCTGGCGTCCAAACAATGTGGCCTACAGGCATTCGTTTAATTTGGAGTTTAAACTGCTCAAAGTATTGTTCCTCTATATAATTTGATTCAAGGTTTCTAACATAAAGAATAAAATAAACTTCTTTTTTTATCTTAATTCTTAAAAAATGGAGGTAGGCTAAAAACGCTTTATTTTTTTTATGTAATGGAAAAGCAAAACCGACACTAGTGGTTTCCTTAGCCTCTAAAGACCAAACTTGTTCTACTTCTTTTTGAAACGAACTCCACTCCTTTTGGGGCACAATCGTATCTAATAACGATTTCCCAAGAACGGCTTCTGTTTCCAATCCAAATAAGTCAACAGCCCTTTTATTCCACTCAACAATACAATGATCTGCCCCTAACACCAGCATCGCATCAGATTCTTCGTTGTACAGTTTGATATTTTGTCTCTTTAGACTAGAAAGGAACATATTTATATAGATATAATAAATGAATATTTTGGTACTTTTTAGCTTATTTATACTGTTAAGTTAGAAACTTATTTGCTAAAAATAAAGGTTATCTAAGTATAAAAAAATGACTAGAGGTATAAGGATTAAAAAAATGCTATTTTCTTTCCTTTTGATGAACGATGAAACATACGTACTTAGTTGGGGCGGCTTAAACGACAATTAAAAACCTCTTTCCTAGAAAAAACGTTAGAGGCATTAGGCCTTCTGTTTTGAATTGGCAGCGATTTTGCTTTATAAGTGCTACTTTATAAAAGTAATAAGTAAATGGACAAAATTAGAACCATCAAGCTACTATAATTCATCCACAAAGTACTGTAAAAATGACTACCTTTAAAAGACTTTACTAAAGCACAAAATTAAGACTATGAAAACATTATCCGTTTTGCTATTATTATTTATTTCTACAATGAGTTTTGCGCAAGCTGTTGCCAAACCCAATACCGCCTTATTAGATGCTGCAATCGAGCAGTATTTGAAGGAAATGAAAACTTCGTTTAAAATTGTTCCTTCAGAATTTATTATTGAAGTAGCAGACAAATCTATTTACCAAAACGTCCAAAAGAAAGTCGGATCTTCGACGATTATCACTAAGACAAAAAAGGAATTACAAGATTATAGCCTTCAAAAAAAGGGCAAAAGTGTTGGTTTCTTTATTCTTGAGGTAGAAAAAATGGGGGACAAATATGTTGTGGATATTATGGACGATGCCATTAAATCGAATGGAGGTGCCTTTAGTTACGATTCTATTGGCGCTGGACGTGCTTGTGAATTGACCTTTAGTGCCAATTTTAAGTTTGAAACGATTGATTGTCTGTTGTTGCCAAGTGATCCACAGTAATTTTTTATGTTTGTCGTAACAACAAGCTACTTAG
>CACVAQ010000243.1:0-14899 GCA_902727865.1 uncultured Aureispira sp.
AATGATGGAACGACTGTCAATCTTGCGCCTTACTTGGACAATACTGATAATCAACGATCGGATGTCTTCCAATTGGTTGGTAATAACCTTCAACTTTCTTTATCGAATGATGGTGTTGCTACTCAATCTGTTGACCTTAGTGGGTTTCTAGACGCTGATAATCTAGGAAATCATACTGCTACGACAAACTTAAACATGAGTTCTAATACCATAACAAATGTACAGACTGTTTCTTCATTAGCAACAGCGAGTTATGACAAACTCCGTGTTTGGAATAGTGCGAATTATACGATCGGAATGAATAGCGCCATGACTTTTGGCTACCTAGGTGACTATGCAATGACCTTTACAATGAATGCTGATAATGACAGAGGCTGGATCTGGAGAGATGTAAATGATGCAAAATCTGATGGTGCAGCAAGTTTAACGACAGATGGACGTTTTACTGTCAAGTCTATTCTAAGATCTCAAGGGACGCTTTTAGTAGATGGTAATGCAACCATATCTTCTCTTTCAGGCGCTGGTACTAGAATGGTTGTAGCAAGTCCGACAGGTTTACTGTCTACACAAGCAATCACTGTTGGGGACATTACAGGCGTAACCGCTGGTACAGGACTTACAGGTGGTGGTACTACTGGTAATGTGACTGTAAATGTTGTGGCTACAAATGGTTTGAATACAACTGCGAATGATATTCGTTTAGGAGGGGCACTCATCCAAGCGACTACGATCACACAAGGAACGAATAATATGACCTTTAACTTGAATAGTACAGGTGATTTTCATATTCAAGATAATGGTGTAAATCATTTTTCTGTTGGAGACAATGGAAGTTCTTCTTTCGGTGGCGATGTTCAGTGGAGAGATGAAAACACAGGAGGAACGGTATTAGCAGAACTATTTGACGATGGAAATGATGGTCGATTTGTTATTAGAGAAAATGGTCTAATTGCTATTGATTTGGATGTGAATACTCAATTTATTTTCAATGAACAAGGTTATGACCGTAACTTTAGAATTGAATCTGATGCAAATTCAAACATGCTATTTTTAGATGCAGGGCAAAATAGATTGTCTGTAGGAACAAGTACTTCTACAGGAACCTTCAATGTACAAGGAAACTCGTACCACTCGGACGATATTTATCTACGAGATGGGTCGGTTAGTGCTGGCGATATCTTGATTCGTATGTACGACTCTGCGGATGACGGGGTTCTTGATCTTTACCAAAATAATGCGATGAATCATCGTATTCATGGTAATGGTGTTACGGTCTTTAATGAACAAGGACTTAATGTTGCCGATCTACGTATGGAATCGGATCTTAATACAAATATGTTCTATTTAAATTCTGGTACAAACAGATTATCTATAGGAACAAACTTGGCTGGTGGAACCTTTAATGTACAAGGAAACTCGTACCACTCGGATGATATTTACCTACGGGACGGAGCGGTTAGTACGGGCGATGTCTTGGTTCGTATTTACGACTCTTCGGATGATGGTATTATTGATGTCTACCAAAACAATGTTATGAATCATCGCATTCATGGTAATGGTATTACAGTCTTTAATGAACAAGGACTTAATGTTGCCGATCTACGTATGGAATCGGATCTTAATGCAAATATGTTGTATTTAAATTCTGGTACAAACAGATTATCTATAGGAACAAACTTGGCTGGTGGAACCTTTAATGTACAAGGAAACTCGTACCACTCGGATGATATTTACCTACGGGACGGAGCGGTTAGTACGGGCGATGTCTTGGTTCGTATTTACGACTCTTCGGATGATGGTATTATTGATGTTTATGAAAATAATGCGATGAATCATCGCATTCATGGTAATGGTATTACAGTCTTTAATGAACAAGGGCTTAACATTGCCGATCTGCGTATGGAATCGGATGGAAATGCTAATATGTTGTATTTGAATTCTGGTACAAACCAATTATCTGTAGGAACAAATCTTGCTGGAGGAACCTTCAATGTTCTAGGAAATTCTTACCACTCTGATGATATTTACCTACGGGACGGGGCTGTTAATACAGGCGATGTTTTAGTTCGTATTCATGACTCTGCGGATGATGGTATTATTGATGTCTATGAAAATAATGGGATCAATCATCGTATTCATGGTAATGGTGTTACGGTCTTTAATGAGCAAGGAAATAACAATGCTGATATTCGTATGGAATCTGATCTTCGTACTAATATGTTTTTCTTAGATGCAAGTACAAATCACATCGGTATTAATACGGCTGCTCCTACTGCTGTATTCCACGTTACAGCAGATGGTACAGCTATTGGCGATGCAATAAAATTAACTTCTTCTGCTAATAATGGCCAAGATTGGTATACATACATGAATGCCAATGACGATATGATTATTCGTGATGATGCTTCTGATGTCATGTGTTTTCAAAATGCTACAAATCGTATTGGTATTAATACAAATGCTCCAACAGCTAACTTATCTGTAAGTGGTACTGCTAATAAAACTGGTGGTGGTACTTGGGCAGCATTCTCAGATAGACGATTAAAGAAAGATATTATTCCATATACAGATGGTTTAACGGAATTGCTTCAAATTAATCCAGTTAAATTCAAATATATTGGTGAGTTTGCAATGGAAGAAAATCCTGAAAAAGAATTTATTGGTGTGATTGCTCAAGAGGTAAAAGAAATTGCTCCATATATGGTAGAGACGGTTATTTATCAGCCTGAAGTAAGTACTGAAGCTGATCCTAACAACGAAGATTCTACTCCTAATTACAAAACAACAGAAGGTTTAACAGCTGGTCAAGATTTATTTTCTTATGATGCTTCTGCCTTAAATTATATGCTTATCAATGCTGTAAAAGAGCAACAAGCTATGATTGATAAATTAGGAAAAGAATTAGAAGCCGTAAAAGCTCAATTGAACAAATAATCAATTCACCCTTACTAAAAGAAAAGGAAAATGAAAACAATACTTAAAATGGGCTTTTTAATGCCCATCTTGTTGGTTGCTCCTTTACTAATTCAAGCACAAGGAGGATTGGTCAACAATGGCGCAAATATTACAATCACCACCACTACAGAACTAAAAGTAGCGGATGGTGGGGTTTATAATAAAGCTAATGGAGCGATTAATAATAACGGCAACTTATATTTAGATTTGAATTGGACTCAATCGGGCCCTACGACCAACTATATTGGAAATGGGTGGATGTGGTTTGAAGGTAATGCCAATCAAAATCTAGGTAGTATTGCTCCTATTACAATTCCCAAATTACGGGTTGATAATGGAAACCGATTGGTTTTAGACGACAATATTAATGTTTCCTTAGAAGTTGATTTATTAAACAATGGATCGATTGAGCTAGGAACTAATAACTTGGTTTTACTCCCAGGGGCGACTATTGTCAATTATGATCCTAACAACTATATTATTACAAATAACACAGGAACCCTACAGCAAGAAGTAGGTGGAACGGATGTTTTTTTTCCTATTGGAAATTCAACCTACAATCCTGCTCTTGTTAATAATACGGGTGTTTTGGATAACATCATGGCGCGTGTAGAAGATCAAGTTTGGGATCATGGAACGACAGGGACACCTGAAACGCAAGATATTGTCAATAGAACTTGGCATGTATCGGAGCAGACTGCTGGTGGTTCTTCTGTCAACTTAACCGTTCAGTGGGACCTTGCACAAGAACTCGTTGGTTTTAACCGTGCACAGTCTGGAGTCGCACATTTTCAAGGTCGTTTTTGGGATCATCCAACGACCTTTACGGCTGCGAGCCCTGTTGGGGCTTCTTTTACCCAGACTAGAACAGGGATTACTAGTTTTTCCCCCTTTGCGGTGGAAGATATAGAGGAATCCTTGCCCATCGAACTTTTGTTCTTTGAGGCCTACCGTTTGAACAAAAACAATGTTCAATTGGATTGGGCAACGGCATCCGAAATTAACAATGAAGGGTTTGAAGTCGAGCGGATGCTAGACAGTGAAACTGAATTTACTAAAATTGATTGGGTCGATGGTTTTGGAACGACAACAAGTGTGGTCAACTACAGCTTAAACGATTTGAATCCGCATCAAGGGATTAGTTATTACCGTTTGAAACAACTTGACTTTGATGGTACCTTTAGTTATTCGCCAATCAGAGCCGTTGAAGGATACAAACTAGATGGCGGTAGCCTTCTGATTTACCCTGTTCCTGTGCGAGATGTTCTAAAAGTTGACTTTAGCAACTGGACCGATGACGAAACAACGGTTGCTTTAAAAGTAATGGATGTTTATGGTCGTACCTTGATTACGAAAACAGTTCCAGTACAGCAAAATAGCATTGTTGAAATACAAGAAGTGGAATCCCTGTTAGCTGGGACTTATTTCTTGGTTATTAGTTCTGATCGAATAACCAACGTCATTCGAAAATTTATAAAGACCGACGAATAAATTAGATTTATTCCTAGATTTTAGAGCGCCAATCAATAAATTGATTGGCGCTCTTTTTTTGTTTCGTACACAACTCCTGTATACAGAACAATCCATTTAAGGCAAAATATATTTTCTGGACTATAAAAAAAGGCCTCGACCACGAACAATAAACAAACCGATTAGGGCAAAACAGAATACGTAATAGTACCATTGTATCAATAGACTTGAATTATTTTTTGATTCTTTGACAAGTCACAAATCTATTCTAAATGAAAACAAGAAAAGGAAATTATTAAATTAATTGTACATGGTAAGTAGATAAGCATCGAAAAAACATCTTTTCTAAACTCGGCATCACAAAGGTAGCTTCTTTGGTTAGATACATCTTTGAGCACGATTTAATTGATGAATTTTTCTCCTCTCATTACGATTTAAAAAGCGAATGCAACATAAAACGACTCTATTTTTTCCTCAAAAAACAGAGCTGTTGTACGTTAAAAGCCCCTTTTTACAAAAAAAAGAAAAAAATGTTACGTCTAGTCAAAAAATGTTACGAATAGTCAAGTCATTTTTAATTGTATATTTTATTTTTTTTACTATCATTGCAGTAATATTACTAATTACTTGTATACTTTTCTTCTCTCTGCATCCATAGCAATGAATGTACCTATAAACATAAGTAGGTTGCAAAGAAATTAAGTATAGTCTAGTAGATTTAATTTCTAATACTTTCTTCTGAAATAATACTTCGTGGGATTAGCTTCGCTGCTTCTCCGAGGTTTTAGTTTTTTTACCAAAAAACATAAAAACCATTTCATATTAGTTTGATTATCAATAATTTAGTTAAACTAATAATTAAAAGCTATCTTGTTGATAATCAAACTAATATAATTCAGCTACGCTGAGCCTTTGTTACTTACGTGAGGTCGCTACGCTTAGTTCGGGTTTTCCACGAAGTAATGTCTGAAAGGATCTTCAACATTAGAAATATACTCTACTAAAATAGACTAGAATTCCCAACTTGCTTCTTGGGAGAGCTTAGTACAATTCTACACCAAACCTTGTCCTAAAAGATAGGCCCACACAGGGGCTTCAAAAATCTATTCATTAAACTCATAATGGCGTTTCTGAATAGCATTAACCTTTTAACTATTTTATAACTACTTCATAAAAAAACTAGTAAGACAATGAATACGACTCCGACAAAGGATGTGTTTCCAGAAGTACCTGAAAAGCCAATTTTGTATGATGGGCTGTACCAACATACAGACAAAGACGTAGAAATGTATCTTAAACTTACAGAAGGTCATGATACTATATTAGAATGCGGTATAGGTACAGGTCGATTGGCTATTCCTTGGGCCAAAGCAGGTAAATCGGTTTATGGTATTGACTATTCGGCCTCTATGCTTGAAGAGTTCAAAGAAAAACTGACCAATTTCCCTTCTGAAATTAGCGAATCTATAGAGATGCAAAAAGCAGACATGCGTTCTTTTGATCTTGGTAGAAAATTTTCCTTTGTTTGTATTCCTTTTGCTAGTTTTGTGTACTTACTGACTCCAGAAGATCAAAAGTCTTGTTTGCGTGCGCTACGCCAACATGTGGCGGAAGGCGGTACGATTGTTATCGACTTGCCTACTTGGCGAGAAGCAACAGAAGAGCACTGGCTGAGTAATGACGGGATCATGAGACTTGAAAAAGAATACCTTGATCAATACAGTGGCAAAACCAAACAAATGTGGACGACGACCAAATTTGATCCATCAACACAGCTATTAAGACAAAACCGATACTATAGAACCTACGATGTATCAGGTCTATTAGAAGAGGAAGAAGTTGTTCTCTGGAAAAGTCGTTTTTTCTTATTTGGAGAATTTAAACTACTCTTAGAAGCTTGTGGTCTTCGAATTGAAAAACTCTATGGTGATTTTCATTTTGGTCCCTTTGATAAGGATAGTGATGTTATGGTGGCTGTCATCAAACCTGTCTAAGAATGCAGCCTCCTAAAAACAAGATTGATCAACTTTTAAAAGCGGAAACACTTACCAATAAAGAGCAATTAAAACAGCATTACAACCAATGGGCAGCAAGCTATGATGAGGATTTATCCAATAAAGTAGGATATATTGTACCTCAACAAGCCCTTCCTTTTTTCACTAAATATGTCTCTACAGGATCTAAAGTTTTAGATGCAGGATCTGGAACAGGATTAATGGGAACGGTACTAAAAGAAGCAGGCTATACACAAATAGAAGCCCTTGATATCTCAGAAAGAATGCTGGAATATTCAAGCGCAAAAAACGTGTACCAAGCCTACCATCTAGGTATTCTAGGAGAACCTTTAACGCTTGAAACCAATGCCTATGATGCCCTTATTGCCATTGGCACGTTTGGACCTACTCATGCACCTGCTCATGCATTCGAAGAGTTGATTCGTATTGTTAAGCCTGGAGGCTACTTATTGTTTACCATGAGAGAAAATGAAATACCTCAAGGAGGTATTTTTAGAATAGAAATGAAAAGACTAGCAAAACAAAACGATTGGACATTAGTAGAAGAGAGTCCTTGTTTTAGCGGTTTTATTGAAAATAAGTCCCTTTTATTTAAAGGGTTTGTATATCAAATCACTTAAAAATTATGTCTGTATTAAATCTTGATAAGCCATTAGAATATGAAGTTACTCATGTTTATGATGGTGTAAATATTTCTAAAAAAGAATTAAATCGTTTATTGGATATTGCCTGCTGGAACAAGTGCAAGCCTAATTTTAAAGCGCCAGGTCGGGTAGCTTGGGAGCCACTTGAAGAAGAAGTATCTTTAGTAGATAACCCAGCGTATAAATTTATAGCGGCAAAACTTAAAGGAGTGGGTTTATTTAATCCTCCTTCTGATAAAAAGTTTTCAGGGATTATATCCAAAGATTATAGCGTTGAACCATCTTACCCAACCACTACCACTTGGGATGATTTAATTACGTACCCTCATTTTGGGATTGCAGATGATGGCTCTTATAAGTTTGCTTATAGTCATCCTAGTCCTGTTGGAGGCATCTTACACGAACGAGCTATTGTAGAGTATAATGTAGCTAAAAATATGCTAGAAGCAGGTATACCTACTATTATACCTTTGGCTGTAATTAAGTACAACGATGATTTTACGTTTAATGGGAAACCAATGGGAGCTGTTATTACACTTTCTGTCAGTGCATCTCATTTACGAGCATCACAAGCACTTTATAGCACGGCTATACTACGTGGTACCGACCAAGAATCAGATGCTTATTATGACGATATGCTTGCTACTTTAGGTGTCGATGGCGACCCAACTGATGAAGTAACACGTTTACAAGTCGTTAATAAAATTGCTGGTAGATTAGGTAAGTTGATTCATCAATTTAGCATGAAAGGCTTTTATCGCTATTCGAGCGAGTGGAGCAATTTTCAATATAGCGCAGAAACAGATGAATTGTTGTTTATTGACTTAGATTCATCTCGTTCGATGGAAGCTGACAATTTACCTCAATTCCGTAGAAGTTTAGAGGCTATACGTGATTTAGCTACTGTAGTGTACCGATCTACCGCTAAAATGGCGTATCCTACCATCATTGACAAATATACCTTGAACAACGTCTTGAAATTTAACCCTATCCTTCAAATTCTAACCAACTATTTCCCTGAGGCTGCTGTCGAAGAACTGGAAGTGGTTTCGAAGCGACTGTATAATAGCTTTATTCCGCATTGGTTTCAGTTGAAACGTTACAAAAAAGAAATAGGTAATGTAGAATGGGATAGAGAAAGAAGGAAAACGTATAAAATGGAACACGATTTATTTTATATTTTAATCATAACCAGTTTGTTTCCTTTCTTCCGTGAATCAGATATAGGGCAAAAATATGGTGATTGTCCAAGCGATGAGCTATTAATGCAACGTGCTAAAGACTATTTAGGAGATCGCTATGAATACTTTGTGTATTTGATGAATGGTGGTCAATTATAAACTCATTCTGTAATGGTCCAAAAACTAACGTGTCAAATCAGACTACTTATTTTTGGATCATTATTTAAAAAATAACTTATGCTTCTTCAATTAATAGATGAATTAAAGCCCAAAAATGTAGGACTTGTTGCGGTTTCTAAAACAAGACCTGTAGAACAAATCCTAGAACTATACAACCAAGGTCAACGAATTTTCGGTGAGAATAGAGCACCAGAAATGAAAGACAAACAGGAGCAATTGCCTAAGGATATTGAATGGCATATGATTGGCCATTTACAAAAAAATAAGGTTAAATACATTGCTCCTTTTGTCCATATGATTCATTCTGTAGATGATTTAGAGCTTTTGAAAGAAATTGACAAACGTGCTGCTCAACATGATCGCTGCATTGATTATTTGCTTCAATTTCATGTTGCAACGGAACAAACAAAGACGGGGCTTTCGATAGAAAAAGCTCAAGAAATGCTCCAATCAGCAGATTTTAAAGCCTTAAAAAATACACGCCCTTGTGGAGTAATGGGGATGGCTACCTTTACGGATGATAAAAGCGTGGTCAGAAAAGAGTTTCAAAAATTGAAACAAATTTTTGACCAAATAAAGCAAGCTCATTTTGAAAAAGAGGAAACATTCAAAGAAATTTCTATGGGAATGTCAGGCGACTATGCCCTTGCGGTAGAAGAAGGGAGTACGCTAGTTCGTATAGGAAGTTTGCTCTTTGGAAAAAGATAAATGGACAAAGCGAATTGGCGAGCCGCTCAGTACATGGTGATTAGTGCAGTAGCATTCACGATGATGAATGCTACTGTAAAATACCTAGACAGATTTGGTGCTTGGGAACTTTTGTTTTTTAGAGCAGGAGGAACTTATATGCTATGTATGGGCTATTTGTTGCTGTATAAAATTAACATTTGGGGGCATCAACGAAAGTTATTGATCGCTCGTGGATTGGTCGGTACAATCGCAATGGGATTGTTTTTTTTAGCCATCAAAGAACTACCTTTTGGTGCCGTAATGACTTTAAGGTATTTATCCCCATTTTTTGCCGCTATTATGGCCGTCGTATTTTTAAAAGAACGCTTAAGATGGATACAATGTCTGTGTTTTATCCTTGCATTTTCAGGAGCCTTGCTGTTAAGAGGCTTTAATACACAAGTAGAAGGGATCGGCTTAGTTTATATCTTAATCGCAGCGTTTTTGAGCGGTGGCGTGTATGTCATCATTCGAAAAATTGGACCGAAAGAACATCCTGTTGTTATTATCAACTACTTTATGTTTCTAGCAACCTGTTTAAGTGGTCTTTTGGCCATACAGTTCTGGATTATGCCAGAAAAATGGGAATGGTGGTTATTGGCTAGTTTAGGTCTATCAGGATTTATTGCACAACTCTATATGACAAAAGCCTTGCAAATTGGTTTAACAACCAAGGTTGTTCCTTTTAAATATTTAGAAGTCGTCTTTGCGGTAGTCATTGGGGCAACCTTTTTTCGGGAGGTCTACTCTTTCTTAAGCCTTGTGGGAATTCTATTGATCATATTAGGCGTGCTACTCAATTTCTGGATCGTTGAAAATAAATCTTCTTGATGTTCTGTGGGGTCTATTCAATGAATACTCTGTCGCTTTGTTAGTATCTAAGCTCCTGAGCGCTACGCTTTAGTTCGCTTAGTTCGGGTTTTCAACGAAGTAATGGTTCAATTGAACTGATGTCAAAAACCAATCCTATTTAATCAAAAAACGGAAAAAATCTTAGGGTATATCTAGTATCACAAAACTAAAGACTAAAGATTAAGCTGACGTTTACAAAACACAACTAACACAATGCAATTATTCGGTGAATACCATTATGGTACTGAAATTATAGAGCTCCCCACTCCAGGAAATAATTATGGAAATAGTCCTGCGCTCCCTATTGTTGAAAACGAGCATTTGCCCGATGAAGAGATGCTAGCAGTTTCTACAGATACTCAATTTTGGTTTAGATGGATAACTGGTCACCAAGTAATACTAGGACTTTGGAATATACTAGGAAATGAATTAAGTCATAATGTTCCTTCTAGTGATGAACAATCACTGAATCGTTGTATACAAATGTTTAAGGCATCCAGTGTTATTTTTAATTATACAGGTTCTTGTCCTCATGATTTCTATCATGAAAAAATTCGTATTTTTATGTCCTTATTTCATGGTGGTTTTAGTGGTATGTGGGCGGCCGATTATCGGCACATTCCTCGTCTCATTCAAAAAATAACGAGAGCAACTACACAACCAGAAATGCAAGCGATCCAGCAAGAACTAAAAAAGGCTTATGAAGACAGCCACTTGACGCATATCGAAGTTGCTAAAAGATTGGTTCCAGAAGGCGAGTCGCTCCTCAAAAAAGCAAAAAAAGAAGGGCTTAAGCATAAAAAAATAAAAAAAACGCACTCCATGATTTATGACTGCTTTTTTCTCATTCATCGAAACTCTATTTCTAAGGAAGTACTCATTGAGAGTCTTGATCGAAGAGTAGAAGCGATCGTAACGGATTTAGAGAAAACGCCCTTTTTACCCCCTTTACATAATTCCGACGCTATAAAAACACTACAGAAAACAATGGCAATGATCAAAAAAGGTATTGCCACTAAGCTATAAATAATCAACTACATTACTTCGTGTAGCGCCCAAAGGACGCTGAAGTTAACACACGTAAGTCTTACAACTAAATACGCTCTAATATTATGCAGATTACGCTAGAAGGAAAAAATGCTTTGGTATGTGGTAGTACTGATGGAATTGGAAAAGCTACTGCGATTGTGCTAGCTGAAATGGGAGCCAATATTACGCTCCTATCCAGAAATGAAGAAAAACTCCAAAAGACACTCAAAGAACTTGATACTTCTATTCAAGGGCAAAAACACCAATATATAGTCGCTGATTTTTTCCAGTCAGAACAAGTTACAGAAGCGATAAAGGAACACTTAACTCAACAAACGACTCCTTTTCACATTCTTATTAATAATACGGGAGGACCTCCGTTAGGTCCTTTAATCGAAAAATCAAGTATTGAAATTATAAAATATATGTCTCTTCATTTAACCACGTTTCACATTCTTGCTCAGTCTCTAATCCCTGGCATGAATGAGAGTGGTTATGGACGTATTGTAAATATTAGTTCAAATGCGGCAAAACAGCCTTTGCTCAATATGGGAATTTCTAATACCATCCGAGGAGCTATTTCTGGATGGGCAAAGACGCTAGCCAATGAACTAGGCCCCAATATTACAGTTAATAATATACTTCCTGGACCGACGGACACGAAAGAACTTCGCAATATCATTGCAGGAAAAGCCGAGCAATCAGGACGAAGTATTGAAGAAGTTTACGGAGTATTGCACAGTAAAGTACCACTAGGCAGATTAGGCAGCCCAAGAGAAATTGCTAATGTCGTTGCATTTATTGCCTCTCCTTTAGCTTCTTTCGTTAATGGGACTAATATTGTAGTTGACGGTGGAAAAACAGGTAGTTTATAAAATTATAAAAAAATAGGTTTCAAACAACCAAAAAATATTATCATGAACCTTGGAATACAAGAAAAAACGGCTATTATTTGTGCTTCTAGCAAAGGCTTAGGAAAAGCCTGTGCATTGATGCTATCGCAAGAAGGTGTCAATGTTGTTATCTGTTCTCGTAATTATGAGAATGCGCTCCAAACTGCTCAAGAAATTCAGAAGGAGACCAACAACCCTACCCTAGCTGTAGCCTGCGACCTTAATGATGCTACTAGCCGTGAAGAGCTTGTTAAGAAGACACTGGAAAGATTCTCTACTATAGATATTCTGGTTACGAATGTTGGTCACCCTTCTCATGGTGGTCTTCATGCACTCCATAAAAATGACTGGGATTTGGGGTATCAAAATATTCTCTACCCTTCTGTGCATCTTTGCCAAATGGTTATTCCACACATGCAAAAAAGCAAATGGGGGCGTATTGTTAATATTAGCAGTTACGTTGTCAAAATGCCCAATCCTAAATATTTAATCTCTACGGTATTCCGTACGAGCCTTCTTGCATTGTCTCAAGCACTTTCTCAAGAATTTGGACCAGATGGAATACTTGTCAATACCGTCTGCCCTAGTCTATTTCGTACGCCTTTAGGAGAACGATTGATGAAAAAATGGGCAGAACAGGCTAATAAAACAGTAGAGGAAATTGAAGCAGAAAAAGCGGACATTACTCAATTGAAACGAATTGGTGAACCCGAAGATCTTGCTTCCTTAGTTACCTTTTTATGTAGCGAAATGGCTAGTTATATCACGGGGCAATCCATTTTGCTTGATGGTGCTCAATCGAAACATCTTTTATAAGTCAGTAGACGAAAATAATTAGCCTTATTGAAGCTTCTTTTATCCGCTTAACTCACTTGAACATATCGCTTTAGTCCTTGCATAAATAGGGTTCTATAAGCTACTAAAGCGATATTTTTCAAGTCTAGGCAAAATAGATACGCCATTTTTTAAGTCATTTTTTTTGTTCCTCTACTTATTTTGCCAAATAAAAAGCAAACTAATGCAAATAAAAAGTACTATTGATCAGTATTGCGATCATTTCAAAAAAGATCAAAAAGCTGCTGCCGAAGCCTTGCAATTATTTCCTGATGGCATTAACAGTGATAGTCGATATACGGAGCCTTATCCTGTCTATATTGAACGTGCCCAAGGCTCAAAAAAATGGGGCTTAGATGGTCAAGAATTTATTGATTACTGGGCTGGACATGGAGCGCTTTTATTCGGTCATAATCCGCCAGAATTGGTCAAAGCAGTCACAGAACAAATTCAAAAAGGAGTACACTTTGGAGCTTGTAATCTCAATGAAATCAAGTGGGGAAAGCTCGTACAAGAACTCATCCCTTCCGCTGAGCGTATCCGTTTTACCAACTCTGGTACAGAGGCGAATCAACTAGCCGTACAATTAGCTCAAACCTATACAGGCAAAAAAAAGTTATTATTATTTGAAGGGCATTATCATGGTTGGTTATATCCAGTATATCCCACGCATGAGATCGCAGATAATTCTGCTCGAATCATTTGCCCGCCAAACTGTCTAGAAACGGTAGAACAACACCTTCGCACCGATTCTGATATTGCTGCAATTATATTAGAACCAACAGGACCTTGTTCAGGCGTTGTACCAATTAACCATTCCTTTTTATCCAAACTTCAGGAAATGGCGAAGTCCTATGGTGTGGTGCTTATTTTTGACGAAGTCATTACTGGTTTTAGAGTGAGTGCTGGTGGTGCTCAAGCCCATTACAATATCCTTCCAGACCTTACCACCTTAGGAAAAATACTCACGGGAGGTTTACCAGGCGGAGCGATCACTGGCAAAAAAGAAATTCTTGACCTTCTTTCTCGCCACATAAATGATCAACCAAATGATAAAAAAATAGCCCACTATGGTACCTTCAGTGCCAACGGTTTATCCGCTGCCACCGGTATCGTCACCTTACAAAGCATACAAGCTAAACCGCCCTATGCATATATTAATCAGCTAGCCACGGTCCTGCGTACTCAGCTCAATAAGCTGTTTACAGCGCATCAGCTTAAATGGGTGACTTATGGGGAGTTTTCCTGTATTAAGTTTCTCATAGGTTACGATATGCCCTACTGTCCTGCGACTAATTTTGATCCTTATCAGGTTCCTTACAAAACGCTTTTGGCTAGGGGGAATTTTGAGGTCAAAAATACGCTTCGAAAGCAGTTGCTATTACAAGGCATAGACATTTCTTTTAGTAGTGTTATTTCTACCGCTCATACGATGGAAGATGTCACAAAAACGGTTCTTGCTTTTGAAAAAGCCATTCATGCCATGCAAAAAGAAGGGTCTATCTAAAGACCAAGTGGGGGTTTAAGGAAGCCTTTCAACAATTACTATTGGGCTTGTTAAGCGACTTGAATTAAATAATATTTATTTATACATGTAATTATAACAGTTATGAATTTTAAACTAGATCATATTGGGATACAAACCAATAATTTTGAAAATACTGTCAAGTGGTATGAAGATTTTTTCGGGTGTGAACAAATGTGGTATAAGAAAAAAGAGGACCTACCTGAAGCTATTCAGAGGCGTATGCCCTTAGCCTATCAGCTTGTAGAACTTCAAAAAAATGACCTAAAATTTCATGTTTTTGATTTGGAAAACCCTGAATATAGCACACAACCTAAAAATGCCTTATGTATGGAGCATTTTTGTGTAGAAGTAGACACATTTGAAGAATTAAAAGAGCTTCGAGAACATTGGATAAGCCTTTTTGAGTCAGGAAACTACACCTTTCAACGAACAAGCTTACCGACAGAAATTATCCCAAGCTCTCATGGAATGCAAGGCTTTTATGCGCACGATCCTAATGGCATAGAACTAGAGGTCTTTTATTTACCAAAACAGGCTTAACATTAAGTAAGTAGATCGACAAAATTAGTACTATTAAAAAGCAAAGAGC
>CACVAQ010000243.1:14999-25283 GCA_902727865.1 uncultured Aureispira sp.
AAAAAAACATTTTATTAGATTTATTTACAGCCATTTAGCAAAACTCACAAAGCTTGCTAAATGCTTAACAATCAATTTAGTAATTTTTTTCATCAACAAAAACACTAAACAACTTATTAAATTTACACTCAAAAAAATCACTTATGAAAGAATTTGATGTTTACTTTGGTCAACTGGTGCAAATGACTTTGAATTATGCGCCTAAACTGATACTCGCTCTTGTCGTACTAAGCATTGGCTGGTGGGTTATTGGTAAAATAACCGTAATCGTACTTAAAGCCTTTGACAAACCAGGTGTAGACACGCCTGAAATGAAATCCTTTTTAGGTTCTATAGTCGGCATTGGGTTAAAAGTATTGCTACTGATAAGCGTAGCTGGTATTATTGGTATTGAAACCACTTCTTTTGTTGGGGTTATTGCAGCTATGGGATTTGCAGTAGGTTTAGCACTTCAAGGCAATTTGAGTAATTTTGCAGCTGGTGTTTTAATTTTATTAATGCGCCCTTTCAAGATTGGAGACGAAGTTAAACTTCTAGGGAATTGGTTTTTTGTCAAAGAGATTCAAATTTTTCACACTATTTTTAGAAATTTTGATAATACAGAGACCATTATACCGAACAGTCAGATTACAAGTAACCCGATCCAAAATCTATCTGCCAACTCAACTCGATCTATATCAGTAGGATTTAACATCCCTTATAGTGAAAACTTAAAAGACGTAAAAGACACCTTAATTAAAGCAGGCTTGAATGTGCCAGAAGTTGATTCTAGCGTACCACCATTCTTTTGGGTGAAGGCATTTGAAGATCATTATATCAACATATCTATCGCTTTTCGTGCGCCACTTAAAGGATATTGGGATACGGATGTAAAAGTTAAAGAGGCACTTGTTGAATCTTTAAAGGAAGCAAATATTGATATTGCTTACCCTATTGGTATTACTTTTGGGAAACATGGAGAAAAAGTTTAAATACTCTAGCCCTAAAATACATACTTCGTAATTTTAAGGGACTATGACATAAAATCATCCAACAGAATACTCTATTAGGAATGGTCATCTTATTTATTGACTGTTCCTTAGTAGGGTATTCTGTTTTTTAATTGGGTTCTTTTAGTGCCGTAAATCTCCTAAAAACACTTGACACGTGCAACGTTAAACGTGTCAAGTGTTTTTTATAACTCACTGCCCCAAGCTTATACCGTACAGATCAACATCTAATCTGTTCTAATAGCATCAATGTTTGGTTTAAGTAGCAATAAATTGTAAATTTACAGTTTGTACAGAAAGCTGCTTTAACTACATTTTTATTTAGATCCAAAAACTTTGCTTGTATTAAGCCTTACAAATGGACGCAATTTTCCTTTTTTTATATCATTATTTTCAAAAGCATAAATTGCTTTTAATTTCCTTAATTAGTGGTTTATTAATCATTTCTTTAGGGTTGGTAGGAACACGTCTTCAACTAAATGAAGACATTTCCAAAGTAATACCTCTGGATGCCAGCATTCAAAAGGTCAATCAAGCCTATCAAAATACAAAATTCTCTGATAACTTAATCTTCCATCTTTCTCTTGCAGACAGTACCCAAGAAGCAGATGCCGAGGGCTTGATTCACTTTGCAGACAGTCTAGTTACCACTATAGAGCAACTTGATTCTAACAAAATACAAGCAATACGATACACCCTTTCTGATGGTGCGATTACAGAACTATACGACTTATTTTATCAACACCTACCCTTATTTTTGGATCAGAACGACTATGCCGATTTGGAAAGTCGCTTAGATTCTGTTGGGGTAAAAAAAGCTTTAAAATCCGTTTATAAAACCTTGCTATCTCCTGCTGGGTTTATGATGAAAAAGAATGTTCTCAAAGACCCTTTGGGGCTAGCCAGTATTCCCTTACGCAACTTGCAAGACTTCCAAATTGACGGAAATTATACCTTGTACAATAGTCGGATTATGACACAAGACAAAAAGCATTTACTGTTTTTTGTTACTCCAAAAGCCAATGCAGGCGCTACGGGTGAAAATGAAGTCTTATTAACACAAATTGACGAAAGAATTACAGCAACAAAAGTTGCATTTGAGCAAAAATTTGCAGCAGAATACTTTGGTAGTATTGCCGTTTCGGTTGCCAATGCTCGGCAAATAAAGACCGATATTAGCTATACTGTTGGAGCGGCTTTAATTGCCTTAATTGTTTTTATTGCCTTGTTTTTTAGGCGATTATCAACGCCCTTTTTGATTTTCATTCCAGTTATATTGGGCGCAGCAATGGGCATGGCAGCTTTAGTCTTGTACAAAGAAAGTATTTCAGCGATTTCCTTAGGCGTTGGAGCTGTTTTATTGGGCGTTACCGTTGACTTTTCTTTACACGTTTTTGCCCATTTCAGGGCCGATGGTTCTGTAACAAAGACCATTAAAGATATTTCGACACCGACCATTATGAGTAGCTTAACAACCAGTAGTGCCTTTCTCTGCTTGTTGTATATGTCTTCTGAGGCAATGCGAGATTTGGGCGTATTTGCTGCGGTAGCCGTGTTTTCTTCTGCCGTATTTGCACTCTTGGTCTTACCACATTTCTTGCCTAAAACAGCCCCTTCTAAAGCGCTTAAAAAGGACGTCTTTTTAGACAAAGTAGCCGCTTATCCCATCCATAAAAACAAATGGATAAAAGCCTTTGTTCTATTTGCAACAATTCTGTTCTTGTTCTTTTTTAATAAAGTACAATTTGAAGATGATATGAACAACATCAACTTCATGACGCCTGCCCTCAAAACTGCCGATCAGAACCTACAAAAAATGGGCGGTGAAGCCCTCAAAAGCAGCTATGTTGTTTCTTCTGCTGCGGACTTAGAGAGCGCCTTAAAACACAACGAAACAGCAAGCAAACAATTGGAAGCGCTTAAAGCCGCTGGTACAATTCAAAACTACACTTCAGTCAGTAAGTTTATTCTTTCTCAAGAAGCACAAGCTCAAAAAATTGAACAATGGAATCGCTTTTGGACTCCAGAACGAAAAACTTGGCTTAAAGAGGCTTTGAAAAGGCAAGGCGCAGCGTTAAAATTCAAACCAACGACCTTTAATCAATTCGCAGCCTTATTAGAAAAAGAGTTTCAACCCATTGATCTAAAAGAGCTACAGCCAATACAAGACATGGTCTTGAGCGAATACAGCACGGTCAAAAATGATCAATATTCGTTCATTTCGATTGTCAAATTAGACGATACGGAAAAGGAAAATGTCTATCCTTTATTTGATAAAACTGAAGGAATTACCATCTTTGACAAACAATTTATTGCCGATCAATTTGCACAATCCTTGCAAAAAGACTTTGGAACTTTAGTCAATTGGTCGTTCATCATTGTTTTTATTATTCTGCTCATTGCTTTTGGACGTATAGAACTAGCCTTATTAACCATTTTTCCAATTCTATTAAGTTGGGAATGGACCTTAGGTTTAATGGCTTTATTTGGCTTAAAATTTAATGTCGTCAACATTATTATCTGCACCTTCATTTTTGGGTTAGGAGTTGATTATAGCATCTTTGTCACCAAAGGTTTATTACATCAATACAAATACGGAGAGCGGATTCTACCTGCTTATAAAACCTCCATCATTTTATCTGCCCTAACGACCATGTGTGGAATGGGCGTGATGATTTTTGCACAACATCCTGCTTTATTTTCTATCGCAAGTTTGTCTATTATTGGGATTCTTTCTATTCTAATCATCACTTTTACGATACAACCTCTACTCTTTGGATTCTTAATTGTTAATCGAAAAAAGAAAGGCTTACCGCCCTATACTTTACTCAGTTTTATATCAACATTTGTTGCCTATACGCACTTTCTTTCTGGCTGTTTAGGCTTAACTATATTGACGGTTGCTTTAACCCTTACACCGTTTCACAAAGATCTCAAAAAAAACAGCCTACATCGCTTAATTAGAGTACTTTCTGCCTCTTTAATTCACCTAATGTTTAATGTAAAAAAGGTCTACATTGATCGCAAAACCTTACAACTCAATCGACCAGCTTTAATCATTGCCAATCATCAATCTTTCTTAGATATTATGATGATTTTGATGTTGCATCCCAAGATTATTATCATGACCAATAGTTGGGTTTGGAATTCGCCTATTTTTGGGCGAGTCATCCGTTTTGCAGACTTTTATCCTTCTGATGGAGGAGCAGAAAACAGTATTGAACACCTGCAAGCCTTGGTTGATAAAGGGTTTTCTATCATGGTTTTTCCAGAAGGAACTCGTTCTAAAACGGGTAAAATAAGTCGCTTTAAAAAGGGCGCATTCTTCCTTGCCGAGCAATTGAATTTGGATGTATTGCCTATTATTTTTCACGGTACAGGGGATTGTATTCGCAAGAACGATTTTTTGGTGCATGGTACAACCGTAACCATGAAATTTTTACCCCGCATTCCATCCAATGACATGACTTGGGGAACGACCTATCCTGAGCGCACAAAATCGATTAGTAAGTACTTCAAAGCCGAGTACAAAAAAGTCAAAACGGCAGCTGAAACGGTTGACTTTTTTGAGGATCGTTTAGTCAAGAATTACATTTACAAAGGTCCGATATTGGAATGGTATACTCGAATAAAAGTTCGCCTAGAGGGCAAGTATCAACCCTTTCATGAATTGTTGCCCTTAAAAGCAAGGATTACAGACATTGGCTGTGGTTATGGTATGATGAGTTATATGCTGCATTTACTTTCTACCGATAGATTGATTCACGGAATTGACTATGATGCTGAAAAAATTCTAGTTGCCAATGAAGCCTTCTTAAAAAATAATAAACTTCGGTTTACAGCCGCAGATGCGACCCAACACCCTTTAGAACCCAGTGATGTTTTTATCATTAGTGATATGCTGCATTACATTCCCAAAGAAGCGCAAGATCAATTGATTAGAAATTGTTTAAACCAACTTAATGAAGATGGTTTATTGATTATAAGAGATGGCGATTCCGATTTAAAAGAACGCCACGAAGGAACCGTTTGGACAGAAAAATTTTCCACCCAAATTTTTGGTTTTAACAAGACACAAAATGAAGCCTTGACCTTCTTATCTGGTAAAGATATTGAAGCCATCGCGAATGAATATGGATTGATTGTTGAACGTTTGGACTTAACACAAAAGACATCTAATATCATTTTTATCATTAGAAATACAACAAAAAAACTAGCTTAAATATCTTCAATATTGGAAACAACATACGACATTATTATTATTGGAAGCGGGTTGAGCGGTCTGATTTGCGCCTATATTCTCAGTAAAGAAGGTTATAAAGTAGCCGTTTTAGAAAAAAACAAACAAGTAGGTGGTTGTCTACAAACCTTTGTTCGAGACAAACGCATTTTTGACGTTGGGGTACATTATATTGGTGGATTAGACGAAGGGCAATCCCTCAATCAATATTTCAAATACCTTGGCATTAGAGATGCTTTGAAATTGCAAAAAATGGATCTAGATGCCTTTGATACCATTGGCTTTGATGGAGACGATACCGTCTACAAAATGGCACAAGGGCACGAACGTTTTGTCGATAGCCTTTCGCAACAGTTTCCAAAAGAGCATCTTGCATTAAAAAATTATAGCCAAGCCATTCAAGATATTTGCCATAAATTTCCCTTGTACTTTTTAGAAACGGACAAGCCCTACCCCGACAACTTCAAGCATTTGGAGATCAATGCACAAGCTGAAATTGCTTCGATTACGTCTGATCCTAAACTACAAGCCGTTTTAGGTGGTAATAGTATCTTATATGCTGGAAGAGGAAGTTCAACGCCCTTTTATTTGCATGCAATGGTTTTGAATAGTTATATCGAAAGCTCTTGGCGTTGTGTCGATGGCGGCTCTCAAATTGCTCGTTTATTAGTCAAACAAATTCGTAAAGAAGGAGGCGCTATTTTTAAACAAAAAGAAGTCGATCAGTTTCTTTTTGATGGGAATAATATCAAGGCGGTTCAATTAACCACAGGCAATACCTTGAACTGCAAGCACGTCATTTCTAGTGCCCATCCGCAGCAATTAAGCCGTTTTGTCCGCAATGAAGGTGGTCGATTGCGCAAAGCCTACCTCAATCGGATTCAACGAACCAAAGCGACACCTGCTATTTTTTCAGTACATTATACCTTGAAACCCAATACCGTTAAATACATCAATAGCAATTATTATAATAACAAGACCATTGATGTCTGGAACACCATTGAGAACAATGCAAAGGATTGGCCTTCGACCTATTTGGCCTTAACACCGAAAACAAGTACATCAGCGATATATGCCGATAGCCTTTCGGCCATGTGTTATATGGAATATGACGAAGTAAAAGCTTGGGAAAACAGTTTTAATACCGTTTCCAACCAATTTTCTAGAGGAGCCGATTATGAAGCCTTTAAAGAGGAAAAGGCAAATATGTTGTTAACACAACTCTACAAAAAATTTCCACAATTAAAAGGAAATGTCTTGAATATGTATGCCTCTACGCCTTTGTCTTTTAGAGATTATATTGGCTGTCCTACGGGTTCTTTGTATGGTTTTGAACGCAGTTACGACGACCCTATGCGAACGGCTTTAGCCGTTCAAACCAGAATTCCAAACTTGCGTTTGACAGGACAAAATGTTAATATACATGGTATTTTAGGCGTAACGGTTAGTGCGGTTTTAGCCTGTGCGGAATTGGTCGATCGAGAAAAATTATTAACAGATATTGTGGCTGCAACTTAAACCAGTTATTAAGATAAAGATAGATTATGACACGATTAAAAAAGTGGGGCAAACGGCTTCGGAATTTTTTAATTTTCGCAATATTACTCGTACTTTTCTTAGAATGGTGGTTGAACATAGCCCCTCCTGTAATAGAAAACACCAGTGCTTGGGAATTAAAAAGAGTAGAGCAATCCCCTGATTTTTATACCATTGATAACAATTGGTTGCGGAAAAACGAACATGGGCTTTGGGAAGCCTATGTAGAGGGCAAACCTTTTGAGCGAGGTGCTATTTTAGGAAATTTAGCGCAAGAGCTTATTGTACAACAAGAGGTTTATTTTGTTCGCCAGATCAAGAACTTAATACCTTCGGAGTCTTTTCTTTATTTGTTGCGTTATTTGGTTGGTTTTTTTAATCGAAACATAGATGAATTTATTCCCTTAGAATATCAGCAAGAGATTTACGGAGAAACCCATTTTTGTAGCGATAAATTTAACAGCATCGGTTCTAACTACGAACGTATTTTAAATTACCACGCTGCACACGACATAGGACACGCTCTAAAGGATTATGCCGTAGTTGGCTGTACTTCGTTCTCTTCTTGGGAAGAAGAGCGCACAGACAGTAATTTAATTCTAGGACGTAATTTTGATTTTTATGTTGGAGATGATTTTGCAAAAGATAAAATCATCCTATTTATCAATCCAGAAGAAGGCTACAAACTTGCGACCATCACTTGGGGTGGTTTTCTGGGCGTTGTTTCTGGGATGAACGAAAAAGGCTTAACTGTGACCTTAAATGCGGCTAAATCAGGCTTGCCTAGCTCTTCTAAAACCCCCATTTCGATTGTTGCTAGAAAAATCTTGCAATACGCCAAAAATATAGACGAAGCCTTTGCCATTGCCCAACAACATGAAACCTTCGTTTCGGAGTCGCTCATGATTGGTTCTGCTGAAGATGGTTACACCGCTATTATTGAAAAGTCTGTGGATAAAATTGCCTTACACCGCTCTGATAGTGCTAGTATTATTTGTTCCAATCACTATCAAAGTGATTCCTTTAAGACAGATATAGACAATCAGACCAACATTAAAACATCGGCCTCCAATTATCGTCAAATTCGCACAAAAAACTTGCTCAATGCAAGCCTTAATTTAGATTATCTAGAGGTCGCCAAAATTCTTAGAGACAAACAAGGACATCAAGGAAAAGAGATTGGTTTTGGAAATGAAAAAGCTTTAAATCAACTCTTAGGGCATCATTCCGTTATTTTTATGCCCGAAAAACGCTTGATCTGGGTTTCTACAGCACCCTATCAATTGGGGGAGTTTGTCGCCTATGATTTAAACCAGGTTTTTAACTTAAAAACCGTTCCAAATCGTTCTTTAGGCATTGACTCTTTATTGGTTCCTGAAGATCCTTTTGCGACTTCGCTTGAATTTCAAAATTATGTCGAGTTTAGACAATTAAAAAAAGAATTAACTTTGTTGGCCAACAATGGCGCTGCGTATACCGAGGCAGATGTAGCAAAAGCAGAGCGTATTATAAAGCTCAATCCTGCTTATTATCATGCCTACGAACTGGCTGGTAACTTTTATAAAGCAAAAGGCTTGTATCCTAAAGCAATTGCCGCTTACAAGGAAGCGCTCACCAAAGAGATTGCCACCAAAATAGAAAAAACGGCGCTTGAAACACGCTTATCTGATTCAAAAACAGCCAATCAAACACATTAAAAAAGCTACTTTTAAGATATATTATACATATGGAAATTCCAGCTATAGAAACCGCTAGTCCTGCCGCCATCAAGGATTTTCAAGATAAAGAACTGCAAAAATTAATGCACTATTTAGCTTTAAATTCGCCTTATTATCAACGTATTTTTAAGGAAAAAAACATTGGGGTCTCTAGCATCAAAACCTTGGACGACTTACAAAAACTGCCTTTAACGACAAAGCAAAATTTGCAAGAATACAACGATGATTTTATTTGTGTGAATCGTCGAGAAATCATTGACTATGTGACGACTTCGGGCACGATGGGCAAACCCATTACCTTTGCGCTCACGGACAATGACTTGGAGCGATTGGCCTATAATGAAGCAACGTCTTTTGCGAGTGCAGGGCTCGACGAGAACGACATTTTGTTGTTAACGACCACGATTGATCGTCGTTTTATGGCTGGTTTAGCGTATTTTCTGGGAGCTAGGAAGTTAGGTGCTGGAATTGTTCGTGTTGGCTCTGGCTTGCCTGCCTTGCAATGGGATACGATTAATCGGGTCTCCCCGACCGCTTTAATTGCGGTTCCTTCTTTTATTTTTAAGTTGATTGAGTATGCCAAAAAGAATGGCATTGATTATAAAAATAGTAGTATAAAAAAAGCCGTTTGTATCGGTGAATCGCTGCGAAATTCTGATTTTTCTTTAAATACCTTAGGGCAAAAGATCACCGATTTGTGGGACATTGAGCTCTATTCTACCTATGCTTCTACCGAAATGAGCACTGCCTTTACAGAATGTGAACACAGTAGAGGTGGACATCATCATCCTGAGTTAATTTTGGTAGAAGTCCTAGACGAAAACGGTCAAGCTGTAGCCGAAGGAGAAGCTGGAGAAGTGGTCATTAGTACCTTACAAATGGAAGCGATGCCTTTGTTGCGTTTCAAAACAGGAGACATTTGCGAATGGTATCAAGACGCTTGCCCTTGTGGCCGTACGACTTTGCGTTTAGGACCTATTCTTGGTCGAAAAGGGCAGATGATTAAGTATAAAGGAACCACCTTGTATCCGCCAGCAGTCTATGATTCCTTGAACCAATTTGAAGAAATCAAAGCCTTTGTCATTGAGGTATTTACCAATGAGATTGGAACAGATGAAATTATTATAAAAATAGCTTCTAAAGACACTTCTATTGCTTTTCATAAACGAATAAAAGATCACTTTAGAGCAAAATTGCGGGTTGCGCCCAAAGTAGAATTTAAAGACTTTGCGACGATTAACGCCCTACGTTTCCCTGCCATGAGCCGAAAACCAGTCCTATTTTTTGATCATCGGTAGTTTATATTTTATATCTTTGTCGTCTAAATTTTCACAAACTTTTTCAAACAAAAACTTAATTATTCATGAATTATTTAAACAAATGTCTTTGGGTATTTTTATTATTACTCTCGTCGGTTTATTCCGAGGCACAAGTTCAATTGTCAACCGATTTTGATGTAAAACTTGGTGAACCCTACAAAGTAGTCGATGCCCGTAGTAAGCGTTATTTTAGTGTTGGTAATAACAAAACACTTTCTGTAAAGACAGATCGAGAAACGGTTTACATCCAAATGTATTCTTATACTAAAGCTGGAGCAAAAGAAACGCTAAAAACAGAATATAAAAAGGAATTACAAAAAGGAAGTCAACTGATTGATATTATACAGACAAAAGATAAGTTGCATTATATCTACGAAGTATACAATAGAAAGAATAAAAACTTCGAAGTTTATAGCAGAGAAATTAATCAAAACAAAGGTACATTTGCTAGTCCAAAAAAAATCTTTACGAGTAAAGGTAAA
>CACVAQ010000244.1 GCA_902727865.1 uncultured Aureispira sp.
TTTTTTGTTTTTGTTGTTTGTCGCTGCGCGAGTGTTAGCAAAAAACTCAGATAGTTGACTATCTTCCTCTTTTACTCCCTTGATGGTCCAAAAAGCTAAAACATTTTACTATCCTGAGCCTACCGCTTCATTATACGGTTTCTTTGGGTCAAGAGCTTATACTATGAAGTTGTTTTCAACCCCTCCCTTATCTGAATTCGAACCATATCAAAAATGCTTCTACTGCTGTTGGTTGATGCCACAGACAATTCTGTACAAGCGATTACCACTGCACTATTTTGAGCATATTTTTTAATCATTAAATTAAAACGATCCAACAAATCTTTGCTTGCCGTTTTTTGATAAACCTGTTTTCTAACAACATCTATAAATGCTCTATCCTCTTTAGATGGGGCAATAGTTGCAATGTTATATTCCTTAAAAATGCTTTTTATATAGTTTGATTCCATTGTGTATTCCGAGCCAAATAGTACCACATTATTGTGCATTTTATTTACAATTTCTGATGCTGTGTGGTGTACTGGATGAATGATTGGAATGCTAACGTTTAAACGATCTATGGTTTCGTGTAAGGTAATATTTGGAATAATTATCTCTGTAACACCCAATTTTATGAGTTCATTCAAGTAGTTTTGTATTATTCCCTCTAATTCCTTGGATGGTTTAGGTAATAAATTATTAATTTTATTGAAATTGGTATTCAATAAATGTAATGGCAATGTATTTTGCTCCTCATTTTGTTTTGAATAGGCAGCATTTAATGCTTCTATATAAAAGAGTGTAGATTTACTTCCTAATCCTAAAAGTCCAATGGTTTTAGCCTTCATTTTTGCCTCTAGTTAAGATATAGTTGACAAAATATTCTTTGCTGTCTGTTAATTTTTGAGTGATAGAAAAATCAGCACCTTGAATTATTTTTTGAATAATCTTATCATTATATTTCCTTGAAATTTCAGTAGCAATTTTTTCTCCTTTTTCAAATTCAAAAGTTTTATTTAGCTTTTTAAGCTCTACTGTTTGTTTTGAATTACTAACTAAAAAGCTTCTGGCAATCCCTTCCTCTTCTGTGTATTCGGGAATATGGCTAAATGACTCCACCAAGAAATTACCATCCAATTCTTGGTTGATTCGGTGCAGTAAATTCAAATTAAATTGTCTTGTAATTCCTGCACTATCATTGTATGCAGGAAGTACGATTGATGCAGGTTTCATTAAATCAACACCTAACAATAATTTATCATTTTCACAGAGATTTTTACTTAATTCATAAATAAAATCTGTTGCGGTTGCATCCGTCATATTGCCCATATTGGAACCTAAAAACAAAACTACTTTTGGATGATGCGTATTTTTTAGAGATGCTAAAATTTGAAAATAATCACCTTGTTTCTTCTTTACAGAAATAGTAGGCAATTCAGTTTTTAACCTGTCCTCTAATGTGTCCAGTGCGTTTTGAGAGATGTCTACAGGGAAAAAATCAAATTTATAGTGTTGTTTATCCAATGCTTCAAGGAGTTTTTTTGTTTTTAACCCATCTCCAGCTCCTAACTCTATTAATTCAAAATAAGTATCAGGTTTTACTTCTAACGCATCAATAATTTGTTGCGTTTGTGTTGTAAAGATCTCCAATTCCGAGCGAGTAAGATAATACTCTGGCAAGTCCATTATTTGCACAAATAAATCATCTCCAATTTTATCGTAAAAATATTTTGAAGGTAATGTTTTGGGTACAGCACTTAAGCCACTATCTATGTCTATTTTAAATTGTTCCATTATTTTATTAACCTTATGCCTGTAAATTGCCATCTTTCCTCTGAATAGAAAAAATTGCGATATGTTTTTCTGCTATGGTTTTTGGATGTAGCTACAGAAGCACCTCTCAGTACTTTTTGCTTATCCATAAATTTTCCGTTATATTCACCTACAGCTCCTGCTGCTTTTTCAAAATTGGGATATGGCAGATAACTACTGTTTGTCCATTCCCAACGTTTTCCCCAATCGAGCTTATTAGCTGCTACTTCCCATTCAAACTCGGTAGGCAATCGCATTTTTTTCCACTCGGCATAAGCTGCCGCTTCATAAAAGCTAATGTGCGAAAGTATGCTCTCTGGATTCACTTTTTGGAGACCTGACAAGGTGAATTGATACCAAATTTCATCTTTCTTTTGCCAGTATAAAGGGTGGCTAATGTTGTTTTTTTCCTTCCAATGCAAACCTTCTTCTAACCAAAAATTAAAATCTTGATATCCACCAGCATCCATAAATTCGATATAATCGCCGTTAGTAACCAATGATTTACTAATCTCAAAATCGTGAATATAGACTTTATGAGCGTTTAATTCATTGTCATAACAAAAGCCATTTTCCGTATAACCAATTTCGTAAATACCTTCTTTTATGGCTACAAAACCTGATGTAGAGTTTTTATCATTAAGTAGTTGAAAATCTTTTTGATATGCAGGTAATAAAGGATTATTTCCGAACATATATTTCAAATCTGTTATCAATAATTCTTGATGCTGCTGCTCGTGATTTAACCCTAAGACAAGGAGTTCTTTAATTTTTTCATTTAGATTTTTAGCACATAAATCTACAATGGCATTATCAACATGTTTTCGATATTCATATACACGTGCTACTGTAGGGCGAGAAAAACTTCCTCTATTGTTTTTTTTGGCACGCTTGCCTGCATTATTGTAATAACTATTAAAAATGTAGTTAAATTTTTCATCAAAAGGTATATAATCCGCTACAAAGTTTTTTAAAATAAATTCTTCAAAAAACCAAGTGGTATGCCCTATATGCCACTTGGCAGGGCTTGTAAAAGTATCCATTTGCACTATATAATCTTCTACTTCTAGAGGAACACATAGCGATTCTGTATACTTTCTTACTACTATGAAATCATCAATTATACTCATTTACTATTTTTTTAAAATTTACCACTTCTATTTCTAACTTTATTTTCAATTTCGTATTGAGTTAAGAATTTATTGTCTTTTTTTTATAAAAAAAACCTAACTAACATTAAGAAAAACTTATATGTAAACATAAGTTATTAATTTATTATTTCAATATAAAAACATGATTTTTTATTTAGATTGCAGCCAATTTCGGTGCCTCCCCCTGCGAAAACTCTTGTTATTTCACAAGCGAATACCAGATAATTTATACTTAGGAACAGTAAAGAAATGAACGAATATTTAAATACCTCTAATGGTGCTGATTCACCCAATCTTGTACCATTTTAGCAAACTTCAAATATCCGTCTTGATAGACAAAATGCCCACAATTTTCGAATATTTCTAGGCTACTATTTGGCAACTTATCATGTAAGCTAAGGGCATTCTCTTTATATAAAATAGCATCGTGTGCTCCCCAAAATATTTTAGTAGGGATCTTAATTTCGCTTAACGAAGCATTTAGGATTGGTAAACTTGTCGTGTAGCCCTTAAACCATTTCATGGTATTAGCGACCTTTCCTTTGTAAGAGTTCTTGTAGTCAGATATTTCGTATTTATTGGGTACGTATTTTACATTACAAATATTTTTCGCCGATTCAACAAGTGCGCCGCTCCCTGCAATGACAAAAGACAAACGCCAGAAACTTGATTGCACCATTTTTTTCATGACGCTTGCATCTGCGGAGGGCAATACAGCAGGTCCATCGCCAATCATCATTGATTTAATGGTATGTTTATGATTGCCGACATAAGCTAATACGGCAGCCATTCCAACATCTGGTCCGACCAAATGGGACGTTTCTATCTTAAAATGTTTCAAAAAATCGTTCAAAAATTCACCTTGAAACTTAAAGGTCATGAATTCTGCCTTTGTTTCACTTCCTCCAAAACCAGGCATATCGTAAGCGTATAAGTTAAAGTCCTCTTTTAGAATATTCCAAACAGGAGAATAAGCTAAAATACTATGCGGAAAAGCTGATAGTAGAACCACTGTTGGTTTATCAGGGCTAATCAGAGATTTTGCCAGTCTTATTTTTACGCCCTTGAGGTTAATGTATTCAAGGGGCATTGGAAATGGTTTTTCAAAAGTAGGTTCATTATTATTATACCCATTTTCTTTTCGAATCTTTTTTAACCCTGGCATCTCAGGAGTAATCAAGTTTACAAACGAGGCATTGAACTTATCATAAAGGTTGATTTTACTTAACTTATTTTCATTAGTCATGATAATTTTTTTATTTTTGCTTTAATAATTAAAGCAAAATAGCAATTACTTTAATTATTAAAGCAAAAAATGAAAAAAAATGAAAAAAAAATTTCGCTCTTCTTGTATTATCGCTTCTGCCTTGGATTTAATTGGGGATAAATGGTCCTTGTTAATTATTAGAGACATGCTTTTATTTGAAAAAAAAACATTTAAAGATTTCGCTGAATCTGATGAGGGAATTGCAACAAATCTATTATCAACAAGATTAAAGATGTTAGAGTCAATAGGTCTGCTGACCAAAAGAAAACTTCCTGCAAACAAAAAAACAAATGTTTATTTGCTGACCAATAAAGGAATTGAGTTAGCTCCTATCATTATGGAAATTGTTGTTTGGAGTGATCGACATGTAAGGGAGGAGCATTCGGAGATGAATGCCTACGACCGTTCTCAAAATAAAATTGGAATGATTGAGGCTGTTCAAGAAGCCTATCGGGAATTCATTCGTAAGACTATTGCTTAGTTTTGTTTTGAAAAACAGGGCTAAAAGTGTCGCTCTATTCCTAAGTAGTACTAAGGAGGTGCAAGCAAGCGGTATCCGCAACAACAACACAATAAAATTGGTGGGGCTGATTGACATAGCGTAGTCGAAGACGCAGCGGAGCTAATTGGGGTCGCTAATTCTTAGGGATTCTTATAATAAAGCAAATACAATAGATTTTTACGCTTCTTTGTTTGCCTATTTTGAACCTCCATTTCTAGTTTTAATGATTTTTTAGGGCTTTCTTTTATCAATCTTAATACTGCTTTTGACTGTTGAGTATAGATTGTAATTTTATTTAAACCATATTTTAGTTT
>CACVAQ010000245.1 GCA_902727865.1 uncultured Aureispira sp.
CGGACCACCCATAAAATAATACGAGCATAAATTGCATCCAATTTAATTCAGACGCTTGCTCAATCCAAATTTAAAATGGAGTTATCCTTTTGAAATAATCTAAAATAGGGGTGAAATACTTTCGTTAAGTATTAAATAATTATTAACTTTTCATTAAATCCGAACGATAGAGTGCTGAAAGCTCAATATTAATTAATACCTTATGTCATCGTTAACACACAAAATCATATTAGAATGAGAATACTATTACAATTTTTGGCCTTATTTTTAGTTTATTCTAGTTTTGCACAAGTACCTGCTTATTATAATAATGTCAACTTGACTGCAACTGGGCAGACCTTAAAAAATAATTTAGCAACTAAAGTTACGAACTCTCAATATCAAGGAGTCTCTTATACTCCTGGCATTTGGAATGCCTTGAGACAAACGGATTTAAACCCTAACAATTCGTATCAAGTGGTGCTTATTTATGGTTACAACGATTATGATGGAATTACGAGCACAGACAAAACCCGAAGCAAGTACAGCGGCGGAGGTGGTAGTTCGGAATGGAATAGAGAACATGTTTACCCAAAATCATTAGGAACGCCTTATTTGGGAACTTCTGGACCTGGTTCAGATCCTCATCATATTAGAGCTTGCGATGTTAGCCGAAATTACTCTCGTAACAATAGAAAATTTGCTAGTGGATCAGGTAATTCAACGATTACATATCAAGGTAACTGGTATCCTGGTGATGAATTTAAAGGAGATGTTGCTCGAATGCTTATGTATATGTACTTGCGTTACGGAAGCCGTTGTTTGCCAACCAATGTTTGTGTAGGCAGTACGGTATCAAACGATCAAAACATGGTAGCTTTGCTTTTAGAATGGAATGCAGAAGACCCTGTTTCTGATTTAGAAATACAACGGAATGATGTCATCGAAAATTTGATTGGAAATAGAAATCCTTTTATTGATAATCCTGCCTTTGCAACTCAAATTTGGGGTGGACAACAAGCGGAAGATCTATTTGGAACAGGTGGCAATACTGGTGGCGGAACAAATCCTCCAGCAGCAACAACAAGCGTTACGTTAAGAATTATTTTTGATGACTATCCTGCTGAAACTAGTTGGGAAATCACAAACAGCTCAAATCAAATCGTTCATTCAGGTGACAACTACGGTAGTCAAGGAGCTAATTCTACACTTAATATTACCAAAACATTGCCAGATGGTTGTTATAACCTAATTATGAAAGATAGTTATGGTGACGGAATGTGTTGTACATATGGTAATGGTTCTTTTCTATTTACAAATAATGCAACCAACAATACGATTACTTCAGGTGGCTCTTTTCAAAGTACAGATTCGAAATCTTTTTGTATCAACACTAGTGCTAGATTCGCTCAAAACAACAACAATACGTCAAGTACTTTAGACGCATTTACAGAAGAGCAAACGGCTTTAGAGCTTTCTATTTACCCAAATCCTGCTAGAGAATTCTTATACGTAGAATCTGCTACAAAACAGAATCTAAATTATACGATTCGTAATTCAGTAGGGCAAACGGTTATCAATGGAGCAATTCGCAATCAACAAATTTCGGTTCAGAAATTACCTCAAGGTGTTTACATTCTTTCTATTAATAATGGAACCGAAACGTACACTCAAAAATTCATAAAATCATAAAAAAATAAGCGTTGTTCTAAAGACAGAACGGCTCTTGTTTTATATGTCGTCAAGAGAAGTGGTATCATGAACCTATAGGTTTATAATCGTAAAAAAATTAAGCTTTCTTGGCTATCAAAACAAAAAAGGAAGATCGCTAGCGATCTTCCTTTTTTTGTTGTTTACCTTCTCTCTACCTTCTGCCCTATCTTTGTTGTTTGTTAGGAAGGCTAGAGAGCACTAATGTACATTCGAATTAGAGAGGTTGAGGCATCAAAGAACGATTAACCTTAAGTAGGCTTAATCAATTCCACCACCTGTACTACCGCCACCACTATTTCCGCCACCGCTATTCAAACGACCTGCATTTTTAGAACGGCCATCACGAACGGTCACTTTACCAAAGCGATAAGAAAAACGCAATTCAAAAACAGGCGATTCCCATTCTCTTTGTCCCGTTTGATAAAAAGCATCGCCATCCGAGGTTTCAAATTGATAACGTCCTCCTAAAACAGGGTTTTTAACACTCAAAGTCAACGTTCCCTTGTCTTTTAAGACCTTTTGACTGACAGACAAGGAGTTCCAAGTATAGCCACCAGTCCAACCTTGAGCAACTCTTGTTGGAATAGAATACCAAGCATAAACGGCAATGCGCATTCCAAATTTAAACACAAAATTCATATACACATTGGCATTTCCTGCAATCGCATTCAAGGTATAAGAAGCATCAATGTTTGTTCCGTTTTGAATGTTGTGATAAACCGACCCTGTAAGTCCAAAGTTGAACCATTTGTAGGGCGAGAAACGAGTCACCAACTCACCTCCCCACATATGACTGGTATTGAAGTTGTATTGTGTCACAACCGAAACGCCATCTGGACGCAAGGTTCTCAAACGCTCTATCAAATCGGTGTTGTATTTATAAAATGCGGTTAACATCAAGGTATTTCCACCTTTCCAATAATTCACATAGGTCAATTCAACCGCATTGGTATATTGTGGTAATAAATAAGGATTCCCATATCGCAAATTTAATGGATCGCTATAACTTGGAAAAGGATTCAAAGCCCAGCTAGAAGGACGTTGAATACGTCTACTAAATCCTAATTGCAACTGTTGGTTTTTACCCAAAGCGTAAGACATATTAATCGTCGGAAAAATGCTAGGATAGTTATTCACAAACGTAGAATCTGTTGGAAACACCAATCTAGAATCCGCTAAGGTATATTCTCCTCTCAATCCTATTTTATAATTAAATTTTCCAATTTTGTGTGCAAAAGTCGCATACAAAGCATGTACCTGTTCTTGAAACTCAAAATTATTGGTTCGACCAATATCATTCACCAATTGCATTTGACTATAGTCAAATAGTTCCGATTTAAAATCATTGCCCATCCAACGAATATTTCCTTTGTAGCCAACTTCAAATTTCATTTCTTTGCCAAAAGGATGTGTATAGTCGATCATGACTGTTCCTTGGTGCATTTTGTTCTGACTAATCGTTTTTTGAGAATCGGGCGTACTGTTCATCTCAGTCCAATCAGGCGTATACAACTGCTCCGAAAAAGTTTCAAACCTCGTATTATCGTTCATAGAATACTGCAAATCAATCACCAACTCTTGCTTGTCGCCCATGGTTCCAGAACGACCACCAGCACGGCCACCGCCCCCACCATGACGCCTGCGACCACCGCCTCCAGCATCCTTAGAATTGTCTCGACGAGGTCCTACATCTGTACGTTCTCCTTTTTTCTTTTTTTGCTTAAATACTTTGGCATAAATCACGTTATACGTCATACTAAATCGGTTCTGATTTCCATCGCTCAAACGCTCATTGATTTGCGTTTTATCTTGATTGGCATCAAAAAAGTCGTATTGTATCTGGTTATTGTTTCCACCACCACTCGGTCGAATGCGGGCCGCTACGGTCAAGGTATTATAATCATCAAAATAATAATCCATTCCTACCCGTGCCATTCCACCATTGCGAATCCGAACGCTATTGGTATACTGCTCCAAAAAAGAAGTATCTTGCGGTCTTGTAGTCCGACGATAATTGTACCCACGACTCAAATTTTCTCCATAATTATAACTAAAATTCGAGAAAACATTGATTTTGTTATTTCTAAAATTCAAACTCAAACCACCTCTATAGCGCTTAAAAGGATTCCAAGTAGACGTTCCAATAGAAATATTGGCGGAGCCCGTAAAGCCTTCCAAAACATTCTTCTTCAAAACGATATTAATAATACCAGAACCTCCTTCTGGGTCATATTTAGCAGAAGGACTGGTAATCAATTCAATCTTTTTGACACTGTTGGCAGGTAATTGATCCAAAATTTCAGCTTGACTGTCTCCTGTCAATCCCGTTGGTTTCCCGTTGATATAAACCTGAACTTCTGAACCACGAATTTTAACAGCGCCATCAAAATCAACTTCTACCGTTGGCGTATTTCTTAGAATTTCTGTCGCATTTTCGCTATCTCCTAAGTTCGTTTTATCTACATTAAACACCTTTTTATCCAAACCTAATTCAAAGACCGCTTTGTCAGCAGTCACCTCTGCAATTTCCAAAGTTGCGGCGGTTGGGCGAACATAAATCTTCCCTAAATCAGCAATAGGATCATTTGGAGGCAACCTAACAGGCTGTATCGTATACGTTTCATAGCCCATATAATTGATCGTGACACGATGTCTTCCAATGGGCAATTTATCAATTTCAAACGTTCCTTTATTATCAGTAATAACCCCTCCAACTAAGGCAGAATCTCGGATACTAAACACCGATACGGTTGCAAACTCCAAAGACTTCTGACTAACAGAATCGTATACGGTTCCTGTAATTTTACCAATTTTAGGCATTGTTCGGCCTCCCCCTCTACCGCCTGGTTGTGCAAAAGATACGAGCGTAGTTGCTAGGACAAAAAGTAGCGCAAATAAAACTTTCATGATAGGTTGTGTTAATAAGTATTATTAATGTTTCAAACAAACGATTCATCTTGCTAAGACTATAGTTTGGGCACATGGTTTAATGCAAAGATACGATAAAGAGATGTTAGGACAGCTATTTTAGATAAACAGCTGTTTTTAGCCGATTGATAACTAAAACTATTTGGAGGAATACTTTTTGGGGTATTCAAAGAACAGCATTTTTCCATTTTTGGTCGTAATGTCCGTCCATTCTTCTACATCAAACTCAATCGCCACCACGCCTGTTGTGGGTACATTGTCTAAAGGTGGTTTTGCATAGATATTGGCAAATTCTGTATAGGAAAAATTATGTCCAAATAGCATTATTGAATCCAAATCCTTCTCTTGTTCTTTTAGCACAAAAAACAAATCCGCTACACTTGCTTCGTATATCTTAG
>CACVAQ010000246.1 GCA_902727865.1 uncultured Aureispira sp.
AAAAAAATTACCGAATTACTGCAACAGATTTTCTCCAAATCTTCGTTTCCGTTTGAATCGATAGGAAATAAATTCCACTTATATCAACACCCAAATCAAAAGAATAAGTTCCATTTTGTTCTTTTAACACACGACTTTGAAGTAATTCCCCTGTTGAATTGTAGACCTTTATCGTGAGCGCAGCCCCCAATAAGTCTTGAAAATCAAGCGTCAACAAACCATTTGTAGGATTTGGATAAACCGTGACGGCTTCTTCAGACTCCTCCACCCGATGCACCTCAGAATAAACGGTAAAAGGCAGCGTACAATTGATATTATTTTTCACTTCGCACCAACGAGCCGTAAATTCTTGCAAGTATAAATTGGCAATATCTGCATCGTGAATAATCAAGGTATTTTCATCGTTCCGCTCTTCCGCTGCCGTCGTCCAATTGTGCGACCCTGTGACCACCAAAGGATCAGAATGAATAGCTCCAGCATCAACAATTGCATATTTATGATGTAAAGTCGTCGTATGATTGTCTGCCAACAAATTGACCCCTTGCCCTGTCAACCAAGCATATTCAGAACCAAGATCATTGATGTTTTCCATAATTCCATGCTCCAAAGTACCTGCACTATGTTCGTTTCGCATCGCCGTTCCCAATTCATTTCTAGTATAAGACAAGATACAGAACTCAATATCATTATTGGCTGAATAAAAGCTCGTTTCTATTTCATCTGTTGTATTATCAGAAGGCGAAAAATAAGACTCTACTGTTCGGCCCCCAATATTAAATGTATGCGGTGTATTGTTCGTTTTTTGTGCCCCAGCCTTTGAAGTAATCAAGTCAAAATTTGCGGTACTACTCCCCCACATTTCTTCAAATTCCAAGACATACGCTTGCGCCAAGGCTTGATCTTGTATTGCGATAGAGTTATTATAATTGGTATACATATCCGTATAGGTCCAGTTACAGGAGCCTGTCCAAACCCAAGAAGAATTAACACTCGCAGCGTCCACAATCATAAATTTATTGTGCATCAAATCTGCTGCATTGGCATACAATACAGGAAAAGAAGGAGAAGGATTGCTCAATGCGGCATTACTAGTCAAAGAACCACTATTCGCAATGTAGCGTACTTGCACCCCATTATTACTCGCATTATTTAAAGCCGTTACAATTCCAGACCTTGTATTATTATACACACAAATATCAATCGTAGTTGTTGCTTGATTTATCATACGAATAATTTCATTTTCAATATTCCCCCCGCCTGTACTAATGTAAGGCACGCTCCCGTTGGAATACAAGGGATCAATTCCTTGATTAAATAAAACTCTAATCTCCCCCGTAGAGTTGGATTGTGTGCTGTAATAGCCAAGCGTTCCCCAAAGCGTATCGACGCCATTCGCCATAAATGGACGCACATAATAAAAGGTGGCGGCTTCTAAATTATTTAATTGGACTTCATGCTTCAAAACTCCTTTTTTACGGGTCGATTGAATGCCTATTTCTAAGTCTCGTGTTAAGCCATATTGCACGCCAGCAGCTCCATTAAGGCGGCACTCCCAGGAAAGTTTAAAGCGCTGTTTTTCTATTTCTGTTTGTTCGAGGTTGAGGATTTCTTTTTGGGCAATTAAAAAAGAGGGGAATGCAAAAATTAAAAATAGAAATTGCTTCATTGTGTGCTGTTCTTTTAGTTTTGAAAGATTCATGCTAGTTTATTTTTCACTTTTAAACCTTCTACATGGTAAATTTGTACTATTTTTGTCAATAAGGAACAGTAAAAAAATAAGATGAACATTTGAATAATCTTATTTATTGACCATTCCTAAATAAGAATGCGGTCTACTTAATACATTGTGTAATAAGTTATTAAATAGTGGACAAGTATGGTATCACACACTTTGAAAGTGTCTGATACCATACTTCAAACACCCTAACTATTCTTTAGGTATAAGTATTTAATTTTTGATCTATTGAAACTTTTGTTACACAGGACTTAATTTACATCAAGTCATTTTGAATCATTATAATAAGGCAGATAATTTGTATAAAAAAATTCTACGTATGAAAACATATTTTCTTTTATTTCTTCTGTCTCTACTATCCAACCTTGTTTATTCGCAAGCTTTAAGTGCAGAATGGGTCAAGTCTATTCCAGGAGATGCCTTCGAACAGAATAGCAGCATAGCTCAAGCCCCTTGTGGCGATATTTATACGGTTGGTTTCTTTCAAGGATCTTCTTTTGGGCCTCTCAACAACCTTGGTTCAGAAGATGGATTTATTTCCAAATACAATGAACAAGGGCAACTCGTTTGGGTCAAACAATTGGCTGGATCAAGCGCTGACCGCATCAATGGGATTACAATTGGTAGTGATAATGAAATTTATATTGTCGGAGAATTTAGAGGGACTGTTCGGTACAATAGCGATAGCTTAGTAAGTTTTGACCAATTGGATGTCTTGGTTGCCAAGATAGATAGTGCAGGACATTTTCAATGGGCGACAAGTGCGACTGGTTGGGGCTACGAAAGTGCTTATGACATTAGTTTGTCTCCCAATGGGAATCTTTTGGTGACGGGTTATTATGAAAACAATTTAGATTTTGGTTCTTTTAGCCTACTGGCCAACAACTTAAGAGATGTTTTTATTATGGCACTCGATCAACAAGGCAATCCGCTTTGGCTAGAAAGCTTAAGTGGTCCAAGTGTTGAATATGGCCGCTCGATTGCGACCGATACAAGCAACAACATTTACCTTACGGGCGTTTTCAGAGATTTTTTGTACCCTAATGGGGGAACACTTTCTGGCTTTGGCAGCTACGATGCCTTCTTAGCCAAATACGACCCTACAGGGCAATTACTATGGATTAAAGCCATGGGTGGCCCTAGCGCTGACGAAGGGTATTGTGTTAATGTTGATCCTAAACAAGATATTGTGTTGGTGGGTTGGTACGATCGGTCGATGCTCATTGATACCTTAACCCTCAATGGTTCGAAGGAGGAAGATGGCTTTGCGGCAAAATTTAGCCCTAATGGAGATTTAATTTGGGGGCTTCCACTGGCAGGCTCGTTTGATGAGCGGGTTTATGCCGTTGATTTTGATGCCAATAATGACATTTATTTGCTCGGAACGGTCGATAGTTTGTTGGTGATTGATGGCGATTCGTTAACGAATCGTCACTTAAATCGACCGACGGATATCTTTGTAATCAAACTGGATGAAGAGGCCAATTATCAATGGGGGCAAACATTGGGGCATTATTACAATGATTTTTGCTATGATTTAGTCGTTCAAGATCCGACCACGCTTTTTGTTGTGGGGAGTTTTCAAGACACTTCGATCTTTGTCACGGATACTTTAATTAGTCAGGTTGGCTATGATATTTTTGTGGGCAAATTTAATATAGATACGACGGTCTCGGTTCGACAAATTCCAAATCAAGCGCAGTCGGAAGTCACTCAAATCAAGCTTTATCCCAATCCTGCCGTTAAGGGCAAAAGCACCTTAGCATATACATTGAACCAAGCAAGCGATGTGGTCATTTCTGTCTATGATTTGTTGGGGCAAGAGTTGTATAAAAGTGTTCTAAAAAATCAAGCGACGGGCATTCATCAGGCTAACATTCCGTTTCCTAATGTTGCTGCTATTTATTTTGTTCGGCTGGAGACAGCAAACGGGGTACACGTTTTGGAATTGGTCTGCCCGTAGAGCGCCAATTATTCTTGAGTCATGCCCTCAAAACAGGCTTAAGTCAACTCCCTTCATAAAAACAGTAGGCAATAAAAAGACAAACGCACGAATCGTATAGTCTACTCGAAAGAAGCCAACAATGTAGATGTAATTGAAGCCAACCAACTTTGTATCTTGTAGCACCTGCCCTAGTTTAAAGTCTACTAGTGTCTACAAGCTACAATGTTGGCTTATTGAGTTCGTCGTAAATATTCTAAAAAATTGATTGCACTAAGTCGCTGGACAATAATAATTAACCTTAAAATTGGCGTATATTTTTAAACGACTAATTTTATCCACCTACTTATTTACGCTTTCTTACTTCTTTTTTGGTAGGGATGTAGATTACTTCGCAAGAGTCTTCTTCAACTTGTATTTTTTTATCTTTTAACGTAACATTATTCCCTTTTTCATAAACCGCTTTATAAGAATAAACCCCTGGTTTTACACAAAATGTGATTTCATTTATATCTCCGCAAGAAGGAGGCGCATCGACTGAGTTCGTGCTCTTAAACCGTCCGTATTTAGCCTCATTAAATCTAAAGCTCACATGCTCTGGTTTAGCAACACTAGTCCAGAAAGTTATGGTTGCTGATTTGAGTGGCGGACTGTCCAACGCTTCTGGATCTCCTATATAATTAATAAAATAGACATCCAACAAACGATTAAGGTTTTGGTTTTCTGTATTCAATTGAATTTTGCAGCTCCCCTCTACAATAGATCCTGTGGACACTAATTTTTCTTCCATCCAATTATCCCAATAGACCTTCCTAATTTTATTATTTTCGACCAATACTTTTCGATTGTCAATAAATTTAGACCCCGCTAATATAGTTACAGTATGCCACCCATCGGCTACTTTCTCTGGGTACTTTTCAAAACTTTTGTAATAATCTCTAATCTCTTCTGTTCTTCCCCTCATTTCTGCTTCAAATTCAGCTCTTTTCTCTTTCATTCGTTTGTATGCAACGATATCTTTCACAAAATTTAAACCTTCACTAAAATAGTATGGTCCGTAAGTGTATTGCGTTCTCGAATAATGATAATAAGTTTGAGCGACTGATTCCTTCCAGAATAAGACTGTTAAGATCATTATAAAAAGTATTCTAAGATTCATAAATATGCGTTTTATATGTTTTTGATATTATTCCCTTGAAACCCAACTGAACGAAGCGAACTAAAGCCCAGCGATCAGGAGCTTAGCGACTAACAAAACGACCGCACGGATGAACAAAGGCTCAGCGTAGCTAAATCGTATTAGTTTATTGCATGAGTGCTTCGCTTTGATTATCA
>CACVAQ010000247.1 GCA_902727865.1 uncultured Aureispira sp.
TAGCCTATATATCCTCAGATATATTATATTGTAGGTGTTTATAAAGAAAAGAATGTGGTGCCAGCTTAAACTATAAAAATAGCGGAGCTTTATTTTGTCTTTGTAGATTTTTAAAACAGTACTTAGTGGAGTTTTTTTGATGAAAATATAGTAATCAATCTAATAGGATTTAGCTACGCTGAGTCTTTGAGTTCTCCAAGATCACGGAGTAGCAACGCAGCTAAGTATTGTGAACATGAACCCCAATAAAAAGAGAAAGCCATGCCAGAAGAAAAAAAAATCTATGCCCTACTAGTGGGTATTAATGAATACCTAAGCCCCGACGTTTCTAATTTAAATGGAACTCAAAAAGATGTAGAGGATATGCAAGATTATATCCTTTCTAATTATACTGCATTTGAGAAAAAAGTAGCAGTTCTTAAAGACAAAAATGCGACTAGATCGAATATTATTAAAAGTTTTGAGCAACACCTTGGACAAGCTCAAGAAGGCGATATCGTTTTGTTTTATTATTCAGGACATGGCTCTTGGGGAAAAACAAATCAGGCTTTTTTCAAGTTTGATCCAGATGAACGAGAGGAAGGTTTAGTTTGTCACGATAGCCGTGTGAACAATCAGTTTGATTTGGCGGATAAAGAAATAGCGGTGTTATTAAATTATGTCGCTCGAAATAATGCGGAAGTCGTTTTGTTAATCGATAGTTGTCACTCTGGTTCTGTTACTCGATATGCCGATGCCGCAACTCGAATGACGGGTAGTGGGAATCAGGTTAGAACCTTATCGGATTACCTTTATGACTCTACTTTAGAGGAACATAAAACTTATTATACAACATTAGCCGCACAAAATGGCGGCGAAATTGCTGAAATCCCTATGTCAAGGCATTTACTAATGTCGGCTTGTAGCGAAAGAGAATTGGCTAGAGAAACCAAAGATGGGGGCTGGTTTACACAATCCTTATTATCGGTCTTAAAAGAAAACGAATCGCTGTCTTACTTTCAGGTATATAGCCAAGTATTCTCCGCAATCTCTCAAAAACATGAAAAACAAACGCCTCAGTTGGAAGCCTATGGTTTGTTTAATGCCAACAATGTTTTTTTGACTGGAGGAAAAAGTTTAACAAAAAGCACAAGATTCAGAATCGGTAAATCAGCTAAAACAAATTCTTTTCGAGTAGATTTTGGGGCTCAAACAGGTTTTCCTTTGGATATTAGCCGAGCGATTAATTTTAATATTTACGAGACCAAAGAGTCGGAAGAAGTTTTGGGCGTTGGACAAGTGAATTCAATCGGATTGGTGGATAGTGAAATTAGAATGCGAGTTTCTTCGAGAGAAACTGTTTTTTGGGGCGAAATGTTGGACTACGCCTTGGCACCAACGACCATTTGTTTTGAAGGCGCACAAGAAGATTTGGACTTGTTGAACGATGGTTTGAAAAAAAGAAACATACAGCAAGTTGTTTTTGTGACCAATGATTTAGTTTGTCCATTTGTATTGGCATGGGATCAAAAGGATGCTTGTTATCGCTTGTCAGAACGTCAACAAGAACAAGTCTGGAATGCTGCTACAGAGCATTATGATACCAAATCTTTTAATCGTCCTGTCTTTATTCTCGAACTAGGAAAAGCAGATTTGAGAGAAGAATTTAAGGTGAATATTGTGATGGAGATTTTGGAGCATTTGAGTCAATGGAAATATACCGTAGATTTGGATAATCCTAAGTCTAGAATTAATAAGAAAGGAATCGAGGTTAAATTTACAACAGACAATCCTTCTGATGCGCATAAAGTGAAGTGTTTGGTAAAAGAACCAAAAGGAATCCAACAATATGACTTAGAAGAAGCCAATGGAGCGACTCAAAAAGATTACCATAAATTAGTTCTGGATTATACCGAAGAAGTTGAAATTAATTATTCAATTCGTATCAAAAATAATACTAGGGACAAATACTATTTAGCTTTAGCTTTAATAACAGCCGATCACGGGGTGATTCCTTTGCAAGCTAATATAGTTCTCGAACCAGGAGAGGAATTAGAAGAAGCGGTTGATAAGTACTATGGAACCTTATCTATTGCTAGAAAGAACGATACCAATATTACCAATTACCTTAAAGTTTTTATTTCGAAAAAAGAAATTAGTACGGTACAAGGTTTAGAGCTTCCTTCCTTAGTTATGGAAGAGCAATTGCAATATTTTGAGCCCATGACGGGGCGAAATTTTGGGGCTAAGACAGACATCAATGACTGGTGTACCAAAACAATCGCATTCAATCTAAAAAGAGACATTGATACTTTTGGAAACAATGATGTCGAAATCGACCATCGAGGTATTCTCATACATGGACATACTGCTCTGAAGGCAAATGTAGGGATGAATAGCCCGCAGCAAAATACACGCTCTGCGAATCAACTGTATGAAAATATTCCGAACAAAGTTTCCAACATGGAGCTTTTCTATATGGATGATGGAACAGGTTTTCCGAGTGAAACGGTTTTGGAGTTGACCAACATTGAAAATGAGAATACCTTAGCAGAAAATCCACTTAAAATATCCGTTCCTAAACAGGATGGAGAGTTGGTCTTTCCGTTCACGGTTGAAACCATATTAGTGCTTCAAGAAGATGGTTCTTACAAAGAAGAAACGCTTATTTTGCCTATCGGAACCAATACAGGGAAGGACGATAAGGGCAACGATTTGTACGAAGTACACGAGCTGCCAACGAACTCGAATAAAGGAACACGGAGTTTGGGTAAGTCACTAAAAATGTGTTTTGGTCGAATGTTTCTATCCAAAGATAATTACAACCTTTGTTGGGTAGATTATGCACAGGGAGGAACACGAGAAAGTGAGGGCGTTGCAGAAAAAGTTGCGGAAGCAAAAAAAATATTAGTTGTCCTTCATGGAATTATAGGCGATACGAGCGCAATGGCGGTCAATTTGGAGTTTGCAAGCAAGTATTATGATTTGATCTTGACTTATGATTATGAGAACCTAAATACGCCAATCCCTCAAATTTCGACCCATTTCAAAGAAGAATTGACGAAGGTTGGTATTGTGGAAGGTGCAGGTAAGACGCTTGATCTTGTGGCGCATTCTATGGGAGGCTTGGTTTCTAGAGGATTTATTGAGAGCCCAGATTTGCGAGGCGATTTGTTGGTTCGTAACTTATATATGTTAGGCACTCCGAATGCTGGATCTGCTTTTTCTAAAATAGCGACTTATAGAGATTTAGCAACGGCAGGAATGACCTTTGCCCTAAACTTTAAAACCTTTGGTGCAGCGTCGTTGGCACAGAAAATCACAGGTTTATCCGTGACAAAAAACTTGACGGTAACCTTGGAACAAATGGGGGTTGGGAGTCCCTTTTTGATGCAATTAAACAATCATCCAACTCCTGAAAAAGTGCAATATTACATCATTGCAGGAGACATAACGGCTTATAAAGGAACAGCAACTGGTGTTTTGGCAAAACTGGTGGATTGGGCTTCTGTTCAGGTTGGTAATGTGGTTTATGGAGCCTCGAAAAATGACATTGCGGTATCAACCGATAGTATTTTGGGCGTACCTTCGTATTTTAATCCGATCACAGAACGAGTGGACTGCCATCACATGGTTTATTTTGTAGACAAACAATCTATGGAAATCTTAGAAGGATGGATGAAAGAAGGTTCGAACTAACTTTCTAAGATCAAAGTTTGCAAGAATGCTATGGTTAAGAACTATAGCATTCTTGTTTATAAAAAAGAATAAAAGCAGACGCTAAGGAAAACAAGCCTATATATATAGTATAGAGAAGGTTAATTTTTCAAACAAGCCTAATGAAAATACTATTTTGAAGAAGTTAAGAAGGAAGCATTGAAGAACAGGAGACAAGGAAAAAACGAAGCCGAAGAGATAAGTTTTGATGACTTATTTGCTTAAAATAATGCCCAGACATTCCATCCATATAGAATAGCTACTCTATGAAAAATAAAATATATCCATTCAAATTTTTAGATTCTTATACTGCCGAGGATAAGGACATTTTTTTTGGTCGGGATGAAGAAGTAAATCAACTCTATGAGATGATTTATCAATCTGACATTTTGCTCTTGTATGGCGCCTCAGGGACTGGAAAAACAAGCCTGATTCAATGTGGTTTGGCTAGTAAGTTTCAGAAACATGATTGGTTGGATGTATTTGTCAGAAGGCACAAAAACTTGAATGAATCCTTACAAAAATCTTTGATTGCCGTTGGAGGTGAAAAGAAAGAATCAAAAGAAGCGTCGGAGAACCTAGATTGGTTAAACGATATCATGGAAGAGGAAGGAGAAGCCAATGTAGCGACAAAAAAAATGAGTCAAACGCAAGTTTTTCTCAAAAATATCTACCTCAAACACTTTCGTCCAATTTATTTGATTTTTGATCAATTTGAAGAGCTTTTTATTTTGGGTAGTAAACAGGAACAAGCTCAATTCATTGCAACCGTTCAAGAAATTCTAAGAGTAGAACAGCCTGTTAAGCTTATTTTTAGTATTCGAGAAGAGTATTTAGGCTCTTTGTATGAATTTGAAAAGGCGGTACCAGAATTGTTTCGCAAGAAACTTCGCATCGACCCGATGAACCTTGGAAGTGTTAAGAATGTCGTTTTAGGAGCCACAAGATCTAAAGAGTCCATTGTCCATATCAAGGAAGAAGAGGCTGAAGCAATTGCCGAACAGGTCTTTGAAAAAATCAGGGGTAAAGAAAAAACGTTGACGATTCAACTTCCTTATTTACAAGTTTTCCTAGATAAGTTCTATCGGCATATTTCTAAGGATAAATCAAAAATTCCTACTACAGAAGCTACTTTTAATTTAAAAGCACTAGGAGAAATCGGAGATATTGGGGATATTCTACGAGATTTTTTGGACGAACAAATTGTTGAAATTGCCAATAGCCAAAAATGTGAACGCAAAACGATTTGGAAAATTCTTTCGCCCTTTGTGACCATAGATGGCACCAAAGAACCAATTGGTCTAGATAC
>CACVAQ010000248.1 GCA_902727865.1 uncultured Aureispira sp.
TTCTAACAACAACAAAACCTTGTTATGCCCTTTAATATCCAAGTGATCTTTTAAAGGCTTTCCATCGGCTGTAATCCCGTGTAATAAAAAAGTTTTGGTTTCGCCAAAAGTCAAGCGATTGCCCTCTATGGCATTAGAATGATAATTCCAATCCAAGCGAAATTTTTGCATGATTTTCGCCTCCAAATCTTTAGAGATTGGACGCAAAGCATCTATTTCTTTTTTGAGGGCATCTATTTTATTAAGAATTTCCATAACGCTTTATTCGATAGATTCTGATTCAAGTTCTTACTTCACTTTCCACAAACGCAACAAAAGTGTTTCTACGGCTAAGAAAATCAAGGCTAAGACCAAACACCATTTCCACAAGGCCGTCCCCTTACTTTGAGTGGTAATCATTTCCGTAAAATCGGTGGCGCTTGTTCCTTCAATAATAGCCACCTTCTCTCCTAGCAACTCGCTTAATTCTTCTTGATTATAAAAAGACAAAAACGACTCTTTTCGATCGTAATTAAAGCCAAATTTATCCAAAGGTTCGCCTTCTTTTAGAAACAAGTCATAGAATCCAGCCGAGCGAACCTGGTTGTTCATTCCTAACACGACACGGCTTCCCATTACCCGTTGTTCGGGAATAAATTCGCCTTTATTGCCCTTCATTTTGTAAACCAACTCCGAAGAAGAAGCACGGTTATCTGTTTCCAAGACCTCATCTCGACCAATCACATAAGCGACTTTATCTTCGCTGGTGGCAGACAGCGCCATTTTATAGAGCATTGGAACAAAAATTTCCCCATTTTTAACAAAATCAGAATAATCTAGCCCAAGTGGAGCCGCACACAAAAACAGATGTCCTTTGCCTTTTCTGTATTTGCCAACAAAAGTGCCTCCATCTCTATACCGAAGAATGACTTCCTCGCCAGAGGACGCTCGTTTCGAAATCTTAAAATTCGACTGTGTTGTTGGTAATTTTAAATTGCTTCTTCGTTCTTCAAAGACGTCATTAAAGATAAATTCTTCAAAATTAATGAAAGAAACTTTTCGCTCCCTAGTATCTAAGCTACCATAGTTATTGGCGTTAAATTGTTTGGTTAGATTATTATAATCACCCAAATTTGCTTCCTGGTGAGGAAAAACAACAACATTTCCTCCATTCATCGCATAGTTTTTCAACTCGCTAATTAAACCCGAAGGAATGCTTGTTAACTCATCTAAAATCACTAAATCGTAATTGGGAAAATCCGTATAATTTAATTGCCCCGCATTTTGTGCCCTTGCTTTAAAATATTCGTTGTCCTTAAAGGTTGCCGATACAAAACGGTTTGGAGAACCGCTATGAATTTGTAAAATATCAACCTGTTCGTCCACATTAAAGGTGAAGTAATAATCGTTGTCAAATTCGATTGGAAAATCGGTAATATTAAGCTTCGCTTCATACCATCCTGTCCGCAAAACGGGAATGTCAATGGTATCGTAAACCGAGGTTTGTGCAGGAATGGTCAACGTTCCTATTGGACGGGTTTGGTTGTCAATAAACAAACTCATCCGTACGTTAGGAATTTCTCGGTCGCTCAAGTTGCGCACTTTTACGACGAGTGGATTGGGTTGATTTAAGCTCTGTACGGGCGATTGAAACCAAGCCGTGTCGATCGCTACATTTTGATTCTGAACAGACTGCAAAGGAACCAAATTCAGGTTAATTGTGCTGTCTTCATAGCGTTCTAAATCTGTTATGTTTTTCTGAAAATCAGAAACGAGATACACTTCTTTATTCTTGTTTTTTCCAGTGCGAACCGCTTGCTTTTGGCGCGCTAATACTTTTGATAAATCCCGAACGTTGTAGGTAATGGCGACTTCATTTAATCGAGTCAAGGCATCTTCTTTGCTCAACAATCGTTGATCTCGTCCCTCAAAATCAGCGGTCAAAATTTGAATTCGATCATCGACCGAATAAGCCGATACGATCTCTTCTACTCTACTCCTAGCCTTTTCCAACAGACGAACGTCTTCGCTTTCTGCGGCCATACTAAACGAGTTATCAAAGAAGATACTCACATCAGTATTTCCAGCAGAAGATTGTCCTCCTTTGCTTGGTATAAAAGGCATTGCAAACGCAAAAACCAAAAACGCAATGGCTAAAACTCGTGTCAACAAAACCAATAAATGCTTAATTTTGGAACGAGCAGAAGTTTGTTCTTTTACCTCTTTCAAAAACTTAACATTGGTAAAATAAACCGTTTTAAATCTTCTAAAATGAAAAAGATGAATAATAATCGGAATCGCTATTGCCAATAAAGCCCACAAAAACAACGGATATACAAAATTCATTTATTTATTTTAATTACAATTTTCGTAAAACAATTTTTGCCCTAAGAGCCTGTCTGATTTTCATTCCTAAAGTACAATAGGAAAAAGGCTATAACAACATTTTTCAAAGTATTAAGAAATATTTAAGGACAGGTAGCACTTATCGTTGCTGTTCCTTCGTCAGCCAAGCGTTTTTAATGAAAGCCCATGTATTCTTGCAAAATAATGCAAGCACTAATCTGGTCGACTAAGCCTTTATCCTTTCTATCTTTTTTCTTTTTGACTGTTTTCTGAATAACATCCCTTGCCATCAAAGAAGTATACGCTTCGTCTTGGCGTTCAATTTTTATCGTAGGATATGCTTTAGAAAAACGCTTGATGAAGCCTTTTATATGTCCTTCCAAATACGTTGGACTTCCATCTTTGTGTGTTGGCTCGCCAATAACAATGCATTCTACTTCTTCTGTCGCAAAGTAAGACTCAAAAAATGCTGCTATTTTATCGGTTGCTATCGTATCCAAAGGACTTGCTATAATCTGCATGGGGTCCGTGGTTGCCAATCCGACTCGTTTGATACCATAATCAATGGCCATGATTCTTGCCATGTTTTTTTTATTTTTAAACTAAGTATATCGTGTAAAAAGCACTCTAAATACAGCGTACTTTCATTAAGGATCGAGTTAAGATATTATATGATTCTTTAACAGTTTTTGCCAGCCCATAAAAAATAGCTTAGGCTTTACTACTTACAACCAAATGCCTACTGTTATGAAAAAGAAAAAGAGTAGGCTGTGGCAAAAATTAGCTGCGGGGAGTCTTTGTTACTTGCGTGAAGTCGCTTTGCTTAGTTCGTTTATCAAAGACCCTATTAAATCTGTTTCTACTAAAAACAACACGTCGATTTCACATGCTTGCAACACATAAAATCGACGAATTGTTTCTTATATATAATCGGTATTTTTAATTAAATGCCTGACTATTGGACTAAGGATTTAAGAGAGGGTATAACGCTAAGAACGCAACCGCACCAGCTACAAAACCTAAGAATGCCAACCAAGCAATTTTTTTCAAGTACCACATAAAGTCAATTTTTTCCATTCCCATTGCTGCTACACCTGCCGCAGAACCAATGATCAACATAGATCCTCCTGTTCCAGCAGAATAAGCTAAGAAATGCCATAATTTAGAATCGACAGGTTCTATATACATTCCCATTGCCGCAGCAACCAAAGGTACATTATCAATCAAAGCAGAACCTAGACCTAAGACCGCAATTACAATATCTCGGTTAGGAATTGCGTTGTCCATAGACATTGCCAATGATTTTAGTGTTCCCATAGATTCCAAAGCAGCAACTGCCATTAAGATTCCGAGGAAAAACAAGATACTTGACATTTCAATTCTAGACAAAGCATTGTGTGCTGAATAGTGGTGTTTATCTTCAAAATCTTCGTCAGGATGTAAGTATTCTGAAATCAACCAAACGAGTCCCAAAGAAAGCATCATTCCCACATAAGGAGGTAAATGTGTGGCGACTTTGAAAATTGGAACAAAAACCAATCCTGCCAAACCAGCACATAACATAAGACCACTGCCCCGTACTTTTTTGCCATGCGTTTCTGTTTGTGTAGCGATTTCTGGAACCGTGATCGGCCCTTTCATATACGACATTCTAGACATTAAGAACGTTGGTACAATCGCACAAACAATAGAAGGAATTAATATATTAATAACCAAACCTGTTGTTGTTACTTTATCGTTGATCCAAAGCATTGTTGTGGTAACATCTCCAATTGGAGACCAAGCACCACCTGCATTTGCCGCAATAACGGCCAGACCAACAAAATAAATCCGTTCTTCTTTTACAGGAACTAGTTTTCTTAACAACGATACCAAAACAATTGTACAAGCTAAGTTATCTAAAGTTGCAGAAAGGAAGAATGCTAAAGGCATAATTAGCCAAAGCATGGTTGATTTCTGAGTTGTTTTAATCCGCTCTGTAATCGCTGAAAAACCTTTGTGTAAATCAATTAGCTCTACAATAGTCATTGCGCCAATCAAAAAGATAAGAATTTCTGCTGTTTTACCAATGTGATGTAAAAGAGTAGGTCCCAATTCATCCTTATAATAATCATGCGCTCCACCTGCTCCATGAGCGATGATATGCCCCTCTGGAAGAGCGATGTGCCCTAATGAAACGAATGCCCAACAAACCGCTGCCATGATTAATGCAGGAACTGTCTTATCGAGTTTCAAGGGATGCTCAAAAACGATTGCTAAATAGCCAATGATAAAAGTAAGAATTACTGCTGCTACCATTTTTTTTTTGTTAAATGATTAGGTGTTGTTAAATAGAAATATTCGTTCTGCTGTAAAACCTGCTCAAATTACACAAATTGATGGGTTTCACAAAAACTAAAACACTTTTTTAAAGCTAGTTTCTTAAAGTCTCTATATTCTAGCCCTCACAAGCCCTCTTCGTATTAAAAAAATTGACTTAGGTACAAGAAAAAAATATTTTATCCAATAAAATAGAGCGTCTATCTACCATTTTATTAACTCATGTTACGCAAAGATTTTTTTATTTACTACTAAAACCTATTGTTACTTATTTAAGCTATGTTTTAATGTTTAATTTTGAAGGCTTAATTTTTAATGCTCCTTGTACTATAAAGCATTCAAAATTCAACATTAAGCATTC
>CACVAQ010000249.1 GCA_902727865.1 uncultured Aureispira sp.
AAGAGCTACAAATTAAAGTCTTCGATAATCTAGGACAAGTGGTCTTAGAACAACAGACCAAAGACAAACAAACTAGCCTAAACTTGAACCATTTACCTCAAGGTGTTTATTATATAAATATCCAACAAGATAAAAAAGTTAGTACACACAAGGTCGTCAAATACTAAGCAGCAGACCTTTTATAATAGAAAAATGGTCTCAAATACCTTGAAAGTGTTTGAGACCATTTCTATTCATAAACAGAAAAAAAAGCAACTACAAGCTTATAAGCCGAATCCTGTACTCCCGAAGAAGCCTCTATCATTTATCTAGGCCAACAGTCACCCATTGGCTCTATCTGTCTACCCTCCAACTTGAGCGAGCAACTCTTTGGATTCCGAAGAATCCGTGCTGGTATACGTGACATTTCAACTCGCAAGGTTTATCCGCTACTGCTGTTGCCAACAATAACCGTGCGCTCTTACCGCACGTTTTCACCCTTACTCCCAATTACTTAGGAGCGGTTATTTTCTGCGACACTTTCTGTTTTTTCTTTTACCAAAGTAAAAGAAAACCCCATCCGTTAGATGGTGCAATGCTCTGCGTTGTTCGGACTTTCCTCATGTTTGATTGACTCAAACCCGCGATAGAGCAGCTTGTAGTTGCGGCTGCAAATATAGTTTATATTTTGGAAATATGCTATGTCTAAGTTCTTTTCTATGCTTAAGAATGTTAAAACAAAGGCAACAAAAAATAAGTATAGAACTATTCTAAATAAAAATAGTCTACAAATAAGGCTTAGTATAGGTTGCATTTGTCCTATTGAATAGATATTTTGTGAACAGAATATAATAGATTAACTATTATGACTTTTCTTAAGAACTTTATATTTAAAACTAAAATTATCATTACAACATGAAGTGGATTATAGACTTTTTACTATCCTCTCTTGGTAAGAAATTAATTATGTCGCTAACAGGGCTGTTTTTATGCCTGTTTTTAGTCGTGCATATGCTGGGGAACTTACAATTATTTTTTGACAATACTGGAGAAGCATTTAATGTGTATGCTTACACAATGACTACGAATCCTTTAATTAAGATTATTTCTTACGGCAACTACTTTTTCATTTTGTTACACGCTGTACAAGGGATTTTGATTACCATGTACAACCGAAAAGCAAAAGGTGGTTCTTATCAAGGAAAAGAGGTTTCGGATACCGAAGCAAGATTGGCTTCAAGAAATATGAGAAATTTAGGCTTGCTTATCTTAGTCTTTATTGGTTTACATATGTGGCAATTTTGGGCACAAATGCACTTCTTCCAAATGGAAACTCAAGTCTACAATGGAGTTGAAGTTAAAGATTTGTACAGTCTGGTAAAAGAAGCCTTCTCTCAAGCTTGGGTAGTGGTCTTTTACTTAATTGCACTCGTTGCCTTAGCAATGCATTTAATGCATGGATTTTGGAGTGCCTTCCAATCTATGGGATTGAGCAACAAAAAATATGGCCCTATCATTAGAGCTGTCGCAATGGGATATGCTATTTTAGTTCCACTAGGATTCGCTGCTATGCCGATTGTGTTTTATGTGCTTAAGTAATTTGAGTTCTATTGTAAACTCATTTAAACATCAAACGTTGTTTATTTTAAATACTTCGTCGTTTTTTAATTTTTTAGATAAAATATAAAAACAAGCTTATCTCAATTTGAGTAGTCTCAAATTACTAAGAGTTAGCTGTACAGAGCCTTTGCCTTACAAACGAAGTATCGTATTTTAAATTCATTGTTGAATAAAATTCATTCTATTATATGAAAAAGTTTCAGTCAAACGTACCAGAAAGCAATACGCTGGCAGAAAAATGGACAAAGTATCGTTCGGACATGCCTCTTGTTGCTCCTAATAACAAACGTAATATAGAAATAATCGTAGTTGGAACAGGTTTAGCAGGTGCTGCGGCAGCTGCCACGCTTGGAGAACTAGGATATAAAGTGAAAGCATTTTGTTTTCACGATAGCCCTCGTCGTGCCCATAGTATTGCGGCACAGGGTGGAATTAATGCGGCTAAAAATTATCAAAATGATGGTGACTCTGTTTATCGTCTATTTTATGATACGGTAAAAGGAGGCGATTACCGCTCTCGTGAGGCAAACGTTCATCGTTTGGCAGAAGTATCTAGAAACATCATTGACCAATGTGTGGCACAAGGGGTTCCTTTTGCTAGAGAATATGGTGGTAGTTTAGCGAACCGTTCTTTTGGTGGGGTTCAAGTATCTCGTACTTTTTATGCTCGTGGGCAAACAGGACAACAATTGTTGATTGGTGCGTATAGCGCCTTGTCTAGACAAATTTCTCTAGGGACGGTAACGATGTACAACCGCCATGAGATGCTAGATTTAGTTGTTGTGGACAATAAAGCTCGTGGTATTATTGCTCGTAATTTATTGAATGGTAAATTGGAGCGTTTTGGAGCACATTCAGTTGTTTTGGGTACGGGTGGATACGGTAACGTATTCTACTTATCTACCAACGCAATGGCTTCTAACGTAACGGCTTCTTGGGTTGCACACAAACGTGGTGCTTATTTTGCCAACCCTTGTTACTGTCAAATTCACCCAACTTGTATTCCTGTATCTGGAGATTATCAATCTAAGTTGACCTTGATGTCAGAGTCTTTGAGGAACGATGGTCGTGTTTGGGTTCCTAAACACAAGAAAGATGTTGAAGCGCTTAGAGCGGGTCAAATGAAACCAACGGATCTAGCAGAAGAAGACAGAGATTACTACTTAGAGCGTATTTATCCTGCTTTTGGTAACTTAGTTCCTCGTGACGTTGCTTCTCGTGCAGCAAAATATCGTTGTGACGATGGTTTTGGTGTTGGAACAACGGGTCTATCTGTTTATCTTGATTTTGCTGCTGCTGTAATTCGTTACGGTAAGTCGGAAGCCATTTCTCAAGGTATTGCTAGCCCAAGTGAGGAAGAAATCAAGGTAATGGGGCGTGCTGTTGTCGAGAAGAAATACGGTAACTTGTTTGAGATGTACGAAAAAATCACAGGCGAAGATCCTTATTATACGCCAATGCGTATTTATCCTGCGATTCACTATACTATGGGTGGAACTTGGGTGGATTATAATTTAGAAACTAGTATTCCTGGTTTGTTTGCTACTGGTGAATGTAACTTTTCTGATCATGGGGCGAATCGCTTAGGGGCTTCTGCTTTGATGCAAGGATTGGCGGATGGCTACTTTGTATTGCCTTATACGATTGGTACTTTCTTGAGTAAAGAAATTCGTACTCCAATGACTGACACCTCATCGCCTGAATTTGAAGCGGCTGAAAACGAGGTTAAAAATAAGATCCAGAAACTACTAAACATCAATGGTACTCGCTCGGTGGAGTCTTTCCATAGAGAACTAGGAGTAGATATTATGTGGGAATATTGTGGTATGGCTCGTAATGCGGAAGGTCTAAAAATAGGTCGTAAAAAAGTACGTGAGTTGCGGGATCGTTTCTGGAAAGAAGTTTACATTCCACATTCTGACAAAGATGGGCATGAGTTTAATCCTGAATTGGAAAAAGCTTTGCGTGTAGCCGATTTCTTCGGACTAGCAGAGTTGATGATGGTAGATGCTTTGAATAGAAATGAATCTTGTGGTGGTCACTTCCGTGATGAATATGCTACAGCAGAAGGTGAAGCACAACGTAATGATGTTGATTACGCTTATGTATCTGCGTGGGAATATAATGGCGATAATGATCCAATTTTACACAAAGAGGATTTAACCTTCAATGATATTGAGTTAAAAACTCGTTCTTATAAATAAAAGCTGGTTTTTGATTTTTTTTTAAACTAGTATTATAACAACAAAAAAAATAGAGACTTATGGCTCACGGTGATATAAAAGTAAACCTATTTGTCTGGAGACAAATAGGAGCGAATGATAAAAATGCAGGCATCAAATCTTATCCAAATCTTTCGATTAATACACACATGTCTTTTTTAGAGATGTTGGATGTGTTGAATGCCCATATTATTGAACATAAAGACGAATTTCCAGAAGGTCCTGTTGCTTTTGAACATGATTGCCGAGAAGGAATTTGTGGTGCCTGTAGCTTGGTTATCAATGGTCGTGCACACGGTCCAATGAAAGGTACAACTACTTGTCAACTACACATGCGTCATTTTAATGACGGGGATGATATTTATATTGAACCGTTCAAAGCAACTGCTTTTCCTGTTATAAAGGATTTGGTAGTCGATCGTAGTTCTTTTGATAAAATTATTCAAGCAGGTGGTTATGTTTCTGTGAATACAGGTGGTGCGCCAGATGGTAATGCTATTCCTGTCGGTCAAGAGAGCTCTTCAGACGCTTTTGATGCTGCGGCTTGTATTGGTTGTGGCGCGTGTGTTGCTGCTTGTCCGAATGCTGCGGCAATGTTGTTTACGTCTGCAAAAGTTTCGCATCTAGCAATTTTGCCACAAGGAAAATCAGAGGCCGCTAAGCGTGTCAAAAGAATGGTTGGACAAATGGACAAAGAAGGCTTTGGTATGTGTTCTAACATTGGGGCTTGTGAAGCAGAATGTCCTAAAGAAATTTCTTTAGATTACATTGCTCACATGAACAGAGAGTTTTTCTCTGCCACTTTAAAAACGACAGAATAAATTAAAGAATTTGTTCTAAGCATATAATTTATCTAAAGCAGCTAGGAGATTTTCTTCTAGCTGCTTTTTTTTGTCTAAAAAGGAAAATTCAGTTGGTGTAGGGGCATAAAAAAAAGAGAGCTGGGGATAGCTCTCTTTTACTGTTCTCTTTTCGCCAAAAGAGTTTCTCAATCAAAATTAATCTAGCCGTATCTCTATTAATTACACGATTGATTAGTCTTCTACACTTTACTTAATTAACAATAGTAATAAAAAAGCAAATTATGTAGATCTTAAAACTTGTATAGTTCACTTAGGGTAGATTTAACAACTTGGGATATTTTTTAATCTTTTGCTATTTTTT
>CACVAQ010000250.1:0-2255 GCA_902727865.1 uncultured Aureispira sp.
AGCGATACAAAAAGCACAGGATCATTTTAATTAAAAATAGAAGGAACGTTAAAAAAGGAAGGATTAAGCTTGCAATCTTTTATTAAAATGCTTCAAATTTGTTTTATTCATTCTTATAAAAAAAGAGCGAACTATTCTTTGAATTTTTTAAATATAAAGTGCTAAATTCGCAGACCTAAATATTCTAGGTACCCAATACTTTTGGGGATTAATTGTATTGACTAAAATAAAAATTCACTCATTTTATGAAAATTTTAAATTTATTGGCTTTTGCTGTATTACTAATGTCTTTGACAATGGGGTCTTGTACAAACGAAGTAAAAGAAGAAAAGAAAGATACTCCAGAATATAACCTAGGATATGCTTTTGGTGCTCAAATGGGGCAGTCTTTAAAAGCGGCTACTATGTTGACTGCAGATGAAAAAAACGTTGATAAATTTGTAGAAGGCTTTGCAGAGTCTCTAAAAGGAGATTCAGCAACACTTGCCAAAGCACAAGTAGAAATGCAAGAGCGTATGCAATCAAAAACAGAATCTGCTACACCAGAAGCAGGCGGTCAAATTGCGTACAATATTGGTCTTACATCAGGACTAGGTCAAGTTGCTCAGAAAGTAGACATTTCTGCGGAAGCGTTTAGCCTATTAGGTGTGAAAGATGGTTATTTGGATGGTCTTAACAAAGATACATTGCTACTGACTAAGGTAGAAATGGACAGCCTTTTGAAAGCGCATTTAGAGCCTAAATTTAACGAGTTTCAAGCGATTATGAAAGTAGAAACAGAAGCGAAAGCAGCTGTAGCGATTCAAGCTGGAGAAGCTTTTTTGGCAGCAAATAAAGAAAAAGAAGGTATCATTACAACTGAATCTGGTTTGCAATATGAAATTATCGAAGAAGGAACAGGTGCAAAACCAACACTTGCTGATCAAGTAAAAACACATTATCATGGAACATTGACCGATGGAACTGTATTTGATAGTTCAGTAGATCGTGGACAGCCTGCAACCTTCCCTGTAGGAGGCGTAATTCAAGGATGGCAAGAAGGTATTCCTTTGATGTCTGTCGGTGCTAAGTACCGTTTTTACATTCCTCAAGGTTTGGCTTATGGAATGCAATCTCCTTCTCCTCAAATCCCAGCGGGTTCAGCGTTGATTTTTGATGTAGAATTGATTGAAATTAATCCTGCGACAGAGCCAGCACCTACAAACTAGTTTGTAAGTATCTTATTGTTGTTAAAATGGGCAAGCCAATATTGGTTTGCCCATTTTAACTTTAGGCAAAGCCCTTGGAGGAATGGCATTGTTTTAGCCTTTGTTCAAAGCGTACTAAACCGATTAAAAAGCATATAAAACCAATCAAAAAATGAAACAGTTCAGTTATTTAATGTGTCTACTTCTTCTCTTAGGAGGAACGGGGACTTTGTCTGCACAAAAAAAGGAAAAAAAGCTCACAAAGAAGGAGTGTTACAATTTAGGATATGCTTTTGGTGCTCAAATGGGACGGTCTTTAAAATCAGCTACCATGCTGACAGAAGATGAAAAAAATGTGGATAAATTTGTAGAAGGCTTTGCCGAGTCTCTAAAAGGAGATCCCAAAACGATTGAAAAAGGATTCGCAGAAATGCAAGCCCGTATGCAATCACAAACGAAATCTGTTACAGTAGAAGCAGGCGGACAAATTGCGTACAACATTGGTCTTACATCAGGTTTGGGTAAGGTTGCACAAAAAGTAAAAATTTCTGCTCGTGCCTTTAATCTGAAAGGAGTAAAAGCGGGGTATATAGATGGCATGACGAAAGAGGAAGAAGCCTATAAAATGACTTTGGAGGAAATAGATGCTGCTTTAAAAGCATATCTAGAACCTAAATTCAATGAATTTCAGGAGATTATGAAAGTTGAGAATGAAGGGAAATCAGCGAAAGCTCTTAAAGATGGAGAAGCTTTTTTGGCAGCCAATAAAAAGAAAAAAGGAGTGATTACAACGGCATCTGGTTTGCAATACGAAATTCTGAAAGAAGGAACAGGTGTGAAACCAACGCTTGAAGATCAAGTGCAAACACATTATCACGGAACGCTGATAGATGGAACTGTATTTGACAGCTCGGTAGATCGTGGAGAGCCAACAACCTTTCCTGTAGGGGCTGTCATTCAAGGCTGGCAAGAAGGCATTCCTATGATGTCAGAAGGGGCCAAATACAGGTTTTACATTCCTCAGAATTTAGCCTATGGAATGCAATCCCCTTCTCTAGATATTCCAGC
>CACVAQ010000250.1:2355-4981 GCA_902727865.1 uncultured Aureispira sp.
ATTTTTTTGTCTATTGCCGAATTATTTCTAAGATAGATGGCATTGTTTTCGTTAGTTGTGTAACGAATACGTATTTTAGCCTCTAAAATGAATGAGGTAGATAGACTACTGATTATCTATACTTTAGTAGGAATTATATTAGGTTGATTGTCACTTTTTTTTGTTGCTCAAAATGTTAATAGGCTGACAGTTAGTTTGATGTGCGCTTTTTTTTAGTGAAAACTAAAAAACCTACGAAGTATTAAATTATTAAAACTAACAATAATAATGATTATGAAAACATCATACTGGATGGTATGTTTTTCTGCATTCTTGTTTCTAAGCACCGGTTTATTAGCGCAAGATGCACCTAAAGAAAACAAAAAAGAAACGATAGAAAATCGCAGTTATGCTTATGGGGCTATGATTTCTAAAGGAATTGCAAGAATGGGCTTGAGTAAAGATGAAAAAAATCCAGACAAATTTATAGAAGGATTAAAAGTTGGTATGAAAGGTAATAAAGAAGCCTTTAAAAAAGCCCAAACGGTTTTGCAAGGACGTATGCAATCCAAAATAGTTTCTACCGATGTAAAAGCAGCTGGTGAAGTGGCTTACAATTTGGGGGTGAGTGCAATCGGTGGCTTGGCAACTGAAGTAGATATTCCTGCAACGGATTTCGATCTTAAGGTCTTAAAAACGGCTTTTATCAAAGCAGAAGCTGGAGAGGCTTTGAAATTGACGGAAGATGAAATGAACCAACTGTTGCAAACTTATTTTGAACCTAAAAATAAGGAGTATCAAGCAAAAGTCGAAGAAAAGAAAAAAGCAGAAGCAGCGGTGAATATTGAAGCGGGTAAAGCATTCTTAGCAAAAAATGCGAAAAAGAAAGGTGTTGTTACCATGGAAAATGGAATGCAGTATGAAATTATTACCGCTGCAACAGGACGAAAGCCAAGCGTAGCCGATAAAGTAAAAACGCATTATCATGGAACATTAATCAACGGAGATGTATTTGATAGTTCGGTAGAACGTGGCGAGCCCATTGATTTTCCACTAAGTGGCGTTATCAAGGGTTGGCAAGAAGGCATCCCTTTGATGTCTATCGGAGCGAAATACCGTTTTTACATTCCTCAAGAATTGGCTTATGGTTTACAATCTCCTTCTCCAAAAATTCCAGCAGGTTCAACGCTGATTTTTGAAGTGGAATTATTAGATATTCCTGTTGCCCCTGTTCGTCCTGCTCAACCAACATTGCAGGAAAATCTAGCAGCAGGAGAGGCTTTTTTGGCAGAAAATGCGAAAAAAGAAGGGGTGGTTACTTTACCTAGTGGTTTGCAATATTTAGTGATCGTAGAAGGTTCTGGTCCAAAGGCAAAATTGACGGATCGTGTAAAAGTACATTATCATGGAACCTTAATTGACGGGACGGTATTTGACAGTTCTGTGAATCGTGGAACTCCAGCGACTTTTGGTGTGAATCAAGTGGTTAAAGGCTGGCAAGAAGGTATTCCATTGATGTCAGTAGGTGCGAAGTATCGTTTGTTTATTCCTGCTAGATTGGCTTATGGCAATCAAGCGGCAGGAGCAAAAATAAAAGGCGGTTCGACCTTGATTTTTGATGTAGAACTATTTGAAATTAATCCTAAGTAATAAAATTGAAGATAAGGTGAGTGTTACCAATCAGGTGTTTTCTTGGTTGGTAACTTTTTTTATTAAGAACTTCTGTTCCGAACATTACTTCGTGGAGAACCCGAACTAAGCGTAGCGACCTCTCGGATTAACAAAGGCTCAGCGTAGCTAAATTATATTAGTTTGATTGTCAATAAGATAGCCTTGAACTGTTGATTTGACTAAATTATTGATAATCAAACTAATATGAAATGGTTTTTATGTTTTTTGGTAAAAAAACTAAAACCTCGGAGAAGCAGCGCAGCTAACAATAAGCGTAGCGCTCATGAACCGAACGAAGTGAGCTCACGAGCAAAGCGAGCTAACAAACGTAGTGAACTAATCCCACGAAGTATTATTCCGAAATAAAACAAAGGAATAAAGAAGCCTTTAAGGATTAACTTAAGAAGCAATAAAATCAAATTATTATGAATAAAGCACTCATTATTGGTGTTGTTATTATTTTGCTTGTCGTGATTGGTGTTTGGGTTTCAAAAAGCGCAGAACGTCAAAAAGAAGCCGCAGCAAAAGCCTTGGCAGATGGACAACAATTTCTGAAAGAAAATACGCAGCGAGACGGGATTATAACAACCGCATCTGGTTTGCAATATGAAATTTTACAAGAAGGAGAAGGGGACAAACCAACGCTATCGTCTAGCGTGACGACACATTATCATGGCACATTATCGGATGGAACTGTCTTTGATAGTTCTGTAGAGCGAGGTCAACCAGCAACATTTGGAGTGAGTCAAGTGATAAAGGGCTGGCAAGAAGGCATCCCCTTGATGTCAGCAGGTGCGAAGTATCGATTTTATGTCCCACAAGAATTGGCTTATGGAATGCGGTCGCCCTCTCCAAGCATTCCGCCAGGATCAATGCTTATTTTTGAAGTAGAATTATTGAGTTTTAAATAAAATCTGAGTGCAGGACAATTTTTTTATATCTAAAAAAGCTTTTGTTCTCTACTCAGAAATAAAAT
>CACVAQ010000251.1 GCA_902727865.1 uncultured Aureispira sp.
TTCAAATACACATCAAAGAAAGAACGAATTAGTTTTTTCTCCAATGCTTTTGGCGCTTCGGCAAATGCTCCTGTCGGGCGATTTGCTAAAATAACATTCAAGGCTAATGCCTCATGTCCTAAAATACTTGCCAAACCATAAATGGCAGAAGTTTCCATCTCTAGGTTTGTTACATTTAAGTTATCATAAGAGAAGGGCTCCAACAAATCAAACAACTCTGGAACAATGCTTTCTGCTCTAATCGTTCTATTCTGAGGTGCATAAAATCCCGTTGCAGTTGCCGTGATCCCATGTCTCCATTCTCGCCCTTGAAACAGATCAATTAAAGGCTGTGCTGCTCGGCTATATGTTGGCAAAATTGGAAAGTTAAAGTTTATTTTTTTCAAAAAAGCATTAAAATTCTGTTCTAAGCCTTTTGCTTTGGCATCCAATTGTTGCTTATAAAAAAGCATCAAACCATCAAACCCAATTCCATAATCTGCTGCGACGAAGCTCTCGACAGGAATATCTTTTCGGATAGCACCAGAGGTTCCCAAACGAATAAATTTCAAGGCAGTATGTTGTTCTTTAAACGTTCTCGTTTCTAAATCAACATTCGCCAAAGCATCCAATTCATTGACAACAATATCAATATTATCTACTCCAATACCACTTGCAATACAAGTAATTCGCTCGTTGCCAATACGTCCTGTTGTGGTAATAAATTCTCGTTTTTGTTTCGTCAATTCGATAGAATCAAAGTGTGCAGCTACTTTTTCAACACGCTGAGGATCACCGACAAGGATAATTGTTTCGGCAATATCTTCTGGACGAATGCCCAAATGATAAATACTTCCATCGGGGTTTATAATAAGATCAGCGTCTTTTAATGCTTCCATAATCGGTCTATTTCAGTAAATATTTAAGTTCTCTGTAGAATCTAAAGGCAGCAAAAAGCATTCCTTATTTATTTTCTGTACAGAGATTATTTTAATAATAATTTGAATCAAGGGCTTAGTAGTCCATCAAGGTAATATTGTCTAAGAAAATCTAGTATCTAAGCTCTAAAAATCAGTCAAGAATTTCCTCCTATTACAAGCGCCACACAATTTTCAAAAGAACCAAAAAATAAAATTCTTGTCCTGTTCCTTAAAGGCCTGAAGGAGGCTTTTTTTGCGCTTCCAATAAGGCTAAAATACGATCTACTTTCCCTTCCAATCGTTCTACATCTTTTTGGACAAGGTTTACTTTTTCTTCTAACTCATCGTTATTATCACTCACCATAGCATCAACAAAAATAGAGTTCACAATCGACAAACCGATGACCCCTCCAAAAACTAAAATGATAATAAAATATAGTTTCGTAAAAAAGGCTTGATAAATATTCACTTTCCCACTCTCATTAATCACTTCTGGTATTGTATTCCAGCCTTCTATTGTAAAGACTTTGAACATGCTATAATAAGAAATGATAGGATCGCCAAAAAATTCTGGCGCAATATCTTGATACATATAACAAGAAAGAATCGACATAATAAACACAAAAAGAAAGAAACCTATTAACACCATAAAAGAAGCTCGCATTGCCTCTCTTATCGAATTAAAGATGTGTTCCACCTGTGGAAAGAACTGTATAAATCGGAAGAATTTAAAGATTCTAAATACTCTAAATACTAGCAAAAATCCAATATTTGCCGTTTCGTAATCAATGAACATTCGTGCAATCAAAGGAGGCAAAGACAATAAAATTAGCCCTACGTCAAATTTATTCCAAGTCGTTTTTAGGTACTCCTTGAACCCAAAGTGTCGCCCTTTGACACAAACCTCGATCAAGAAACAACCAGAAATTAGATCATCCACCAACATCAAAAAATGGTGCATTTCTAATCCTATCGTTCGGATGGGAAACCCTTGTAGAAAAATAATAACGGCATTGATTGAAATCAACGCAAGAATAATCTTATCGTTTAAAAATATTTTTTTTAGTGGGTTCATTCGCATTTAATGTAAGGCTATTTAGTTTCAATGATGTAAATAAATTTGGAAATTTTTTCAAGTTGTTCTGACAGCTTCTCTCCTTCCATGCTGTTCTTTGTCGGCACATACTCTATCTTTTCAGATTGATCTATAAAGAAAGATAAATAATCCGATTTAATCGCATAGGCTGCTTCCTCAGCCAGTTTTGAATTTAATTTTGAGCCAACGACTCCAATAATATTTCCTGCTTCATTAATTAATGGTCCTCCGCTATTACTCGGTTGTACTACTGCTGAAAATTGAAACTGTGAAATGCTTCCCTTGTAACCACTTTTAGCCTTGATAATGCCATCTGTCACTTTTAGTTCATTTTCCATCAAATTTTTTCTAGGATAGCCTAAAGCAAATACGTCCGCTCCTTTTTTAACGGTGTTAGACGATTGGATTGCATAAGGAGGACTAGGAAAGTTAATCAAGGTAGAATTGACTTTTAAAATGGCCAAATCGTTCACATAATCGGACGAAAGAACAGAGGCTTCAAAACTACTTCCATATTCTCCGTTAATCCCTCTAACGATAATGGTTTCCGCCCCATCGACGACATGAAAATTAGTAACAATATAGCCTTTATCACTTAACAAAAAACCAGTGCCTGAGCCAACTTTACTTTTTGTGACGTTATCAGGAATCTTGCCGATTGGTTTTGTAATATCTTCTTCTAGTTTTAGAGTCCTACTATAGGTATATTCATCCATTAAATCGGTCGCCAGGCTCTTCGTCACCAGTTTGTTTCTTTGTTTTTTATAAGGAGCGCCTAAGACACAGTAATAGGTTTTATTATCCTCAATGTCAAGAATCGTTTCATAGCGTTCTGTCTCACTAAAATAGATGTTAAAAGCCATTCGCCCTTTAGAATAAATTTTATACCGAACGATTTCGTTCATTTTCGAGGAAGCAATCAATTTATAGTTTAGAAAAATTCTACAGTAGTTCGTCCGATCCGATTCCACTGAGGTCCAAGGCAAAAAAATGATCTCAGCATAATTCTGAGAAGATTCAGTCTCTTGAGCGGAAGCAAAAAAAGAACCTAACAAAGAAAAAAGTAGCATTAAGGTAAACTTATAGCATGTCATCGTTTTCTGTTTTGATGATAAAATGGCTTTAATTTCATTCCTAGAACACTTCATACACTGTCCTTCGTTCACACGCTTAGATTGTAGACTAAAAGTGCCACAATCTAAAATTTGATATACAAAGATATGAAAAAAAATGAAATGGTGGACCGCAGATTTAACTACAGTCCACCATTAAAAACCTCAATATAAGCGTTCCCTATTTAAGGCCTAGGTTTGAATAATACCAGGATTAAATTTAGCGACGGGAGCATTGTTCGCTGCTTCAATACCTTGCGAAATCACAAAACGGGTATCAACAGGATCAATAATAGCATCTACCCATAAACGAGCCGCTGCATAATAAGGCGTTGTTTGCTTGTCGTAACGAGCTGTTATTTCGTCTAATAATTTCTTTTGTTCTTCTGGGCTTACCTCCTTCCCTTTTGATTTTTGAGAAGCCGTTTGAATTTGCATCAAAACTTTGGCAGCTTGCGAGCCGCCCATTACTGCAATTTTAGCCGTTGGCCAAGCTACAATCAAACGAGGGTCATAAGCTTTCCCACACATGGCATAGTTTCCTGCACCGTAAGAGTTACCGATTACAATCGTAAATTTCGGTACGGTCGAGTTAGAAACAGCGGAAACCATTTTTGCACCATCCTTGATGATACCACCATGTTCCGAACGAGTTCCAACCATAAACCCAGTCACATCTTGTAGGAAAACTAGAGGAATTTTCTTTTGGTTACAATTCATAATAAAACGAGCCGCTTTGTCCGCAGAATCAGAATAAATAACGCCACCAAACTGCACCTCTCCTTTTGCATTTTTCACCACTTGGCGATTATTGGCAACAATTCCGACCGCCCAACCGTCAATGCGTGCATAGGCACAAATCATTGTTTTCCCGTAGCCTTCTTTGTACTCTGTAAATTCAGAGTTATCCACCAAACGCTTTATAATTTCTTTGGTATTGTAAGGCTTAGAACGCTCCGCAGGCAAAATGCCATGAATCTCTTTCGGATCTTCTTTTGGTAATTGAGGAGCCGTTCTAGAGAAGCCAGCCGTTTCGAAGGCACCAAACTTGTCTACCAAATCTCTGATCGTATCCAAACAAGTTTTATCGTCAGGCATTTTATAATCGGTTACACCAGAAATTTCGCTTTGCGTAGTCGCTCCCCCCAAAGTGTCTTGGTCTACCGTTTCTCCAATCGCCGCCTTCACCAAATAAGGACCTGCTAAGAAAATAGAGCCTGTCCCTTCTACGATCAAGGCCTCGTCTGACATAATTGGCAAGTAAGCGCCACCAGCAACACAGCTTCCCATGATTGCTGCAATTTGCGGAATCCCTTGGCTAGACATCTGTGCATTATTACGAAAGATGCGTCCAAAATGTTCTTTATCTGCAAAAATTTCATCTTGCATCGGTAAGAAAACACCTGCGGAATCTACTAGGTAGATCGTTGGCAAACGGTTTTCCATCGCAATTTCTTGGAAACGCAAGTTTTTCTTTCCTGTAATTGGAAACCATGCTCCAGCCTTCACCGTTGCATCATTGGCAACAATCATACACTGACGACCGTTAACATATCCAATACCTCCAACAACACCACCCGCTGGACAACCACCATATTCGGCATACATTTCGTGTCCTGCAAAAGCACCTAATTCTAAAAATTCCGTCTCATCATCAATCAAATAAGCAATTCGCTCACGAGCTGTTAATTTACCCTTTTTGTGGAGTTTATCAATTCGAATTTGACCACCCCCCAAACTGATGCCCTTGAACAGACGACGCATCTTCGCAACGCCTAGTTTATTTGTATCCTCATTTCTATTGAATTCTAAATCAATCTTTGTTGGTGTTTCCATATGGTATGATTATAATTGGTAGTGTGATGTCATTTAA
>CACVAQ010000252.1 GCA_902727865.1 uncultured Aureispira sp.
AATGACTTGCTAATTCTTAAAAAAGAGCTTGTGCAAATAGAAACATACACCATCTTACTATATCTTTTTATTGCTGTGATAAGTACAGTTCATCTAGGAAATATTCTATATAAAAGAGGAGGCGTTTTGTTATCACCTATTTCGCCCTACAAAACCACCGAAATCTGACGCAACAAAGTCAACACCTCCTTTCGACCACGAATGATTTCAATGCCAAATTGGCGACCAATAGGCGTGTCTCCCAAACCAATTTCTTTAAATTCTGGTAATTCTACTAATCGAGCAGGCAACTTTTCAATTGGATTATTAAACAAACGCAGTTCTCGCAAAGCACTTACATCTCCGATAGATTCTGGTAAAGACTGAATGCTATTTTCATCCAAATCTAGGTAATTTAGTTGTCCTAATTGTCCAATTTTTTCGGGTAGTGTTGTGAGTTGATTGTTGTGTAAATACAGGCGTTTTAGATTACTTAAATTCGTAATCACCGAAGGCAATTTTTGCAATTGATTGTTGGACAGATGGAGTTTTTTTAGCTTTTTGAGTTGGCTGACCCAGTCGGGTAAATCAGTCAATTGATTGTTCGACAACCATAAGACTTCAAGTTTTGTCAATTTTTGCAAATTAGAAGGCAAACTTTGTAATTGATTGTTTCTAGCATCTAATTCCGTTAAATTCGAGAAAGCTCCAATCTCTTCGGGCAATTGCGTCAAGTGATTATCAGAAATATCTAATTTGACCAAACCTTTAATTTGACCAATAGAAATTGGAATCGCTTCTAATTGATTGTATTCCAAACTTAATTCTTCTAAACTTTGTAATTCGCCAATGGAATCGGGTAATACTTGAAAGTTATTCTTACGCAATTCAAGTGTTCTTAAGGCTGTTAATGCGCCAATGTTTTTAGGTAGCCTTTCTAGTTTATTGTCTTGTAAATCTAAGGCTTCTAATTTTGTTAGATTACAAATTGTATCTGGCAATGCTTTTAAGACATTTTTATTCAGGTCTATTCGTTCCAATTGTAGTAAATGTCCCACCCAATCTGGCAATCTTGCCAAGCCTCGTTCTTCCAAATCAAGTACTTTGACAGGAATGGTCGCTAGGATTTGAATATCGACTGCTGTTGGTTCCCAGTTTTCCTCTTTATACAAATTATACGCTTCAAAAGCCTTCAAAAAGAACGCTAAGGTCGCCAATTCATTTTTATAACGCAGTTTACTGACCAAAACTAACAAAGAAGCATAGCGCTCTTTTAAGATTTTTTGTGCGTCGGGGGTATCCTTGGCGGCTCTCAAAACAGCCTTGACGGTTGCTGGTCGCCATGATTTTTCTATAATAGTAGCGGCTTCTTTAACAAAAGCATCGTGTAATTCTTTATCCCCTTTCATAATTTGAATGGCAATGTCAACATTGTTGTCATCCGCAGATTGAATTAGGGCAAATAAACTTGCTTTCTCTTGTTTAAATTCTTCGGTCAAAACGATTTTTTTTTAGTTTGAATTGGGTAAAAATTGAAACATCTCTTTATACTCTTTTAATGACATTTTGTTCCATTATAATGAAAAAAAAGAAGCGGCTTACTGCCAAAATAACACAAGCCCTTACATAGAAGCTAAGAAAGATGACAGAACGACACAAAAAAAGACTTGGCATAAGACATGATTATAGTCTTTGTATACATTAGGTTTTGGGTCAAAAATTACCCAAACGAATAGACGTTATAACATTTTCAAATAAAAAATAAAACACTTAATATGAGACCAATTAATGATAGAGTCTTGGTAAAGCCTGCAGCAGCAGAAGAAGTAACTAGAGGTGGTATCATTATACCAGATACTGCTAAAGAAAAGCCACAACGTGGAACGGTTGTAGCTGTTGGACCTGGCAAAAAAGACCATGCAATGACTGTAAAAGTAGACGATACCGTTCTTTATGGTAAATATGCTGGTCAAGAGGTGGCTCACAATGGAGACGATTTCTTGATTATGAAAGAAGATGACATTCTTTTGATTCTAGATTAATCGTTGAAATCCTTTTATCGAAGTTGTTTAAAATAGACGCATTTTTTAAGGCTTAGTCTTCAACAACTTCTTTGTTTAATATTCATTTTAAAATAAAAAAAACTTACTATAAAATGGCTAAAAATATTAGCTTCAGCACAGATGCTCGTAACAAATTACAAGAAGGTGTAAATGCCCTTGCAGATGCAGTAAAAGTAACTTTAGGACCTAAAGGTCGTAACGTTGTTCTTCAAAAAAGCTTTGGCGCACCACACATTACAAAGGATGGTGTTTCTGTCGCTAGAGAAATCGAATTGGAAGATCCTATCGCTAACATGGGTGCTCAAATGGTGAAAGAAGTTGCTGCTAAAACTGCTGACTTGGCAGGAGATGGTACAACTACGGCTACTGTTTTGGCTCAAGCTATTGTTAATGCTGGACTCAAAAGTGTTGCCGCTGGTGCAAATCCAATGGATTTGAAACGTGGTATCGACAAAGCTGTCAACAAAGTCATTGAGCATTTGAAAGAACACTCTGAGATTATTGGTAGTGACATGAAAAAAATCAAGCAAATTGCTACGATTTCTGCTAATGGTGATTCTGAAATTGGAACTTTGATTGCTGAGGCAATGGAAGCGGTTACGATTAATGGTGTTATTACTGTTGAAGAAGCAAAAGGTCGTGAGACTTATGTAGAGAAAGTAATTGGTATGCAGTTCGATAGAGGCTATTTGTCTCCTTACTTTGTTACCAATGCTGAAGCAATGAATGTAGAGTTTGAAAACCCTTACATTTTGATTCACGACAAAAAAATCTCTAACATCCAAGCGATTGTTCCTGTTCTTGAAAAAGCACATCAAGCAGGTCGCCCATTGTTAATTATTGCGGAAGATGTCGATAGTCAAGCATTGAGTACATTGGTTGTAAACCGTTTGCGTTTGGGACTAAAAGTAGCGGCTGTTAAAGCGCCTGGTTTTGGTGATCGTCGTAAAGCTATGCTTCAAGATATTGCTATCTTAACAGGTGGTACTTTAATCGCTGAAGAAACTGGTCACAGTTTAGAAGCGGTAGAGTTAGAACACTTAGGTAGCTGTGAGCGTGTCACTGTTGATAAAGACAATACAATTATTGTTAATGGTGTTGGAGCAAAAGAAAATGTAGAATCTCGTATTGCTGAGATTACCAACCAAATCAAAACGACTTCTTCTGATTACGACAAAGAGAAACTACAAGAGCGTTTGGCTAAATTGTCAGGTGGTGTTGCTGTTCTTTATGTTGGCGCTTCTACGGAGGTTGAAATGAAAGAGAAGAAAGACCGTGTAGATGATTCTTTGCATGCAACTCGTGCCGCAATTGAAGAAGGTATCGTTGCTGGTGGTGGTGTTGCAATGGTTCGTGCCATTGATGTTTTAGATGGTTTTGAAGGCTTGAACGACGACGAAACAACGGGTGTAAACATCGTGCGTATGTCTTTGGAATTACCCTTGCGTACCATCGTTAACAATGCAGGTCTTGAAGGTTCTGTTGTTGTGATGAAAGTTCGTGAAGGAAAAGATTCTTTTGGTTTCAATGCTCGTACGGAGAAATACGAAGATCTAAAAGTAGCTGGTGTTATTGATCCTACTAAAGTATCTCGTGTTGCGCTTGAAAACGCAGGTTCGATTGCTAGTTTGATTCTAACAACTGAATGTGTTATTAGTGATATTCCTGCTGAAGGTGGTGCTCCTGCTGGAATGCCAGGCGGTATGCCAGGTGGAATGCCAGGAATGATGTAAAAATAGTTTCTTCGGAAATTGACTATAGTTAAACGCCTCTTCAACAATTTGTTGGAGAGGCATTTTTTTGGGTTTTGTTTAGGCTTTAGGACATGGAGCGGCTGTCATCCTACTTCTAAAAGCCGTTCTTATACAGAATTGATTAATCTCTGTCGTAATAAAAGTGTCTATATTTCCTACTCATCGTCAGAAAGGCTCAGGATAGTACACTATCCTTTCACTTTCTTCCTCGATTAGAAAAAATATCCATATTTTATTTGTACGACATTTTTTATTCAATTCCGTATTACTTTTCACAAATTTCTTTAAAAGCAGTTTGAATGCTTGCATACTCAAACTGAAAGCCTTCCTCTTCTAAACGCTTTGAAACGACTTTTCTACTTTTTAGCACCAATTCGGTTTGAGTGCGTAAGAAAATCGCTCCTAATTCTAACAAAAACTTAGGCATTGGCAATCCCCAAGAACGTCCGACAGCGGTTCGCAATTCTTGCATAAAGGTTTGATTGGTCACAGGATTTGGGGCGGCGCAATTAATGACCCCAGAAATATGTTCTTGTTCTATCAGAAATTCTACAATTCGCCCAAAGTCTTTTAAGTGTACCCAACTGATAAACTGTTGTCCCCCACCTTGCGTTCCTCCCAACCAAAGCTTAGATAGGTTTATTAAATATTCCATTGCGCCACCAGGTTCTTTGCCAATGACGATCGCCGATCTTAAAGCTATTTTTCGAACAGGGTCTGAAGGCGCAGCATTAAATTCTTTTTCCCATGCTTTGCAGATATTCATAGAGAAATCCGTTCCTATTTTCCCATCGTATTCATCGTTGGCAGGCAAGGAGCCTCTAGTATCTTGATAAATAGTCGCAGAGCTAGAGTTTATCCAAACCTTGGGTTTCGTTGTCGCTTGTGCAACGGCTGCACCAAGTATGCGCGTAGAATCTATCCTAGAGTCTAATATTTGCTTTTTGTTGGTTTCATTGTACCGACAATTTACGGTACGACCAGCCATATTGACCACCGCATCGGCACCATCAATTGCTTTCGCCCAAGCTCCCAGCGTTTTTCCATCCCAATGCAAGAAGTGGATATTGCCTTCGGATTTTTTTTGTTGGCGAGAGAGTATAGACACCATCCAGCCTTTGGCTCCAAAATGGCGGGCTAATTGAAGTCCTAAAAAACCTGATCCACCTGGAATTATTAA
>CACVAQ010000253.1 GCA_902727865.1 uncultured Aureispira sp.
AACGTAGTGAACTAATCCCACGAAGTATTACTACTTACAACTTCCGTTTAAATAAGTCTTCTAATGCAGGGATCAAATCTGAAAACTGAAAAGTATGTTGCATTTCCTGCAAGGCTTTTGGAATGGCTCTAGTACTGTTGAGCACGACGGCTGACATTTCGCCTAAAAGTGTTTTTGCAGCAAAAGAAGGCGCTGGAACCAAGAGTGTCTTTTGGTGGTGCGCTTTAGAAATCGCTTGCGCCAATTGTTTGTTTGTTACTGGGCTAGGAGCAGTGCCATTGTAGATGCCGACCATTTTATCATTAAGCAATGCTTTGATAAAAATTTGACAAATATCATCCAAATGTATCCAAGGGTAGTATTGTTGTCCATTACCAAAATAAGAGCCTACACGAAGCGGGTAGGTCATGTTTAATTTGGGTAAAGCCCCCCCTTTTGTAGATAATACAATGCCCACACGAATAATTGGTGTCCGAATGCCTATCGAACGAATCCCTTCTACGGATTGCTCCCATTTGACACAAACGTCGCTCATAAAACAAGTTCCTGGGCTTGCTTTTTCGTCTAGAATCGTATCTTTCCTATTGCCATAATAACCCACCGCAGAACAGGCAACAAACACCTTAGGTTGATCTGCTCGCTCTTTTAATGCTTTTGTAAGTAATTTAGAAGAATTAATACGGCTATCTAAAATCGCTTTTTTTCTACTTTTAGTCCAACGACTATCTGCAATACCGGCCCCTGCTAGATGTATAATGCCATCTACCTCATCCAAGGCTTTGGGGTCAATTGTTTGAGCATTTAAATCCCATTTGTAGGCGGGGTATATCGCATTTAGATTTTCGGTTCTACTTAAGTGTCTAACTGTAAAGCCTTTTTCTTTTAATAAGAAGCTAATACGCATCCCTAAAAGGCCGGTGCCCCCTGTAATTAATATGGTTTTCATGGTATTTGTATAAAAAAAATATGTCTCAAAAAAGGTCAATATTCAACATTTTATTTAATGAGATTGATAAATAATTAATTATATTTGTCTGAATTGTTATTAAAATTTAGGATTCTCTCACTATTTCGTATTTATTTTTTTACTAAAATTAAGCATGATTTTAATAAATACAAGTGATTAGAACACCACTTTGAATTTTTAAAATAAAAAGAATTAATTCTATGAGAATTTCCAAAAACTTAAAAGATCTAGGATTCGCAATAGGCCTCTTGTCTATAACCCTTTCTTGTGACCCAGCACCTAAAAAGCTAGGAGAAGTCACAGATAAGCCAAAACAAGAAGCTAACGAAGGGAGTGCTGAATTAACAATCCATGAATTATCTGATCCTGATGGAATGAATCCGATCACTTCTCGTGCCGCTAATTCTCTTTACATTCAAAACAATATTTATTCTAAATTGTTGGTGTACGATCAAGAAACACTTGAATTAAGCCCACAATTGGCGGTAAGCCGTCCTGAAATCAAAGTGCTAGAAGATGGAGCATATGCAGGAGGAATGTCTTTGACGTACGAAATTCATCCTGAAGCGACTTGGGACAATGGAACCCCAATTACAGCAGAAGATTATGTTTTTACAATCAAGGCAATTAAAAACCCAAGGGTAAGTAGTGCTCAAATTCGTCCTTATTTTGAGTTTATGGACAAGATAGAAATCGACCCTACAGACAATAAAAAATTTACAATTTACTCTAAAGAACGTTATTTTAGAGCAGAAGAATCTTCTGGAGATGATCCATTTGTATTGCCAGAATATCACTATGATCCAGAAGGTTTAATGAGCGAATTTACAATTGAGCAATTGAGTGATCTTACACAAGCGGACGCCTTGATGAAGGACCCCAAAATTGAACGTTTTGCGAATCAATTTAATGCGGCCAAAATGAAAAGACAGCCAGCGGAAATTGTCGGAAGTGGTCCTTACAAGTTTGTTGAATGGACAACTGGACAACGTGTGGTTTTAGAACGTAAAAAAGATTGGTGGGGAGATAAGGTGAAAGGAAATAAAATGTTAGAAGCCTTTCCTACCAAAATTATATACAAAACAATTCCTGATCTTACCGCAGCAATTACAAGTGCAAAAGATGGTCAAATTGATGTGATTCATACCATCCCTCCAACAAAATTTATTGACCTAAAAGACGACACAAAGTTTAGTACTCGGTTTGATTTGAGTACGCCCGATCAGTTTATTTATTACTACATTGGTTTTAATACCAAACGCCCTCAATTTAGAGACAAAAAAGTCCGTCGTGCCATTGCACATCTAATTGATAGAAACGATATGATTGAGTCTATTTTTGAAGGAATGGCGATGAAAACGAATGGTCCGATCAATCCGAAAAAAGAGTATTATAACAAAGACTTGAAAGATATTGAATATGATATCGAACAGGCGAAGGCATTGTTGGACGAGGCAGGCTGGAAAGATGTTGATGGGGATAATATCCGAGATAAAATGATTGATGGAAAACAAGAGAGCTTGACCATCGAATATAAATACAACCAAGGGCATTTGGTGCGTAAAAATATTGGGCAGTTATTGAAAGATGAAGCTTCTAGAGTAGGTATTGAAGTAAAATTAACTCCAATAGACTTTGCTACCTTATTGGATGATGCCGATAAGCGTGATTTTGATATGGTTGCTTTGGCTTGGGTCAAAACACCTGGCTTAGATGATATGAAGCAGGTTTGGCACACCGATGGAGACAAAGAAGGTGGGTCGAATCGCCTTGGTTTTGGAACGCCAGAGTCCGATAAAATAATTGATCAAATTCGTGTTACGCTAGATCCAGAAGTGCGTAAGAAATTGTACTTGAGAATACAAGAAATCATCTACGAAGAACAACCTTGTATTTTCCTATTTGTACCTTCTGAATTAATCGCCATTCACAATCGATTTGATGGAGCAGAAACTTCTCCAATGCGACCAGGGTATAGAGATGCTTCTTTTAAACTTAGAGAATAAGCTTCTTTAGAATTGCTTTCTTTAAGCCTATTCTTAATGCGATTAAGGAACGCCTAGAGCTTAAAAAACGCTCATCAGATTCAATCTGATGAGCGTTTTTGTTGCAAGCTAGAAGGGTTTATTGATTACTAATGCCTGCATTACTTTCTGCCTCCCAAAAATACCCTTGGTTGTTTAGTTTTAAATTGCCTTGACTGAGCTTTTTAGCACTTTCAATGTTGGCGCTAATCCAACAGACTTTTTTGCCATCAAAGCCTGATAAATGAATTTTAGAAGCTTGTACGGTGCCTTCTAAATAAATTTTTTGAGGGTAAGTGGGGAATTGAAGACTTGCTGTCGCTTTATTTTTACCATCTGTAGAAATACGCAAGGTGCCTTCTAAGGTGGAATCTTTCTCAACAGTAGCTATAATTTTCCACTCGCCAGTTATGTTTGCTTTCGGTGTTTTTCGAACATCAGGAAAGCGGTGTTGGAGGCCATAAATACCAGCAAACGCAATCGGATATTCTGCTCCTGTTTTATCATACAAAAAGCCATCCATTTGATCGACTTGGTGGATGATTTTGAGATAGGTATTGCTTGCTCCAAAATAAGCAAATAAGGTATCTCCCCAAATAATAGCACTGTCTGCTGTTATGTTTTGTTGCTCGGTTTTAAAGATAAACTCAATAGGCTTATCGTTGTTAGAGTTTTTAATCTCATAAATGACTGGAACCGCTTGGTCATCTAACTTAAAAACGCCCCTCCATGTCCCTGGAGCAAAACCTTCAATGTCAGGACCCGTTCGTAAATCCCAACAACTTGTTAATAAAATAGAGATAGCAACGAATAATAATAATATACGCATAAGGGTGAATATAGATTGTATACGAGAATGCAACTATTGGTAAGCAATTCGTAGAATTTAATAGTTAGAACAACGCAAAGATACGCTAATTTCAATAATTTTATAAAGACTAAATCTTAAAGTCATAAACTTTAGAATCTAGTGCTTGACTTTGCTAAAACATTAAAACAATATTGCTTAATTTCTGTTTATAAATTTGACAATAGAAGTGTTGTTCTACCTAGATAATGTTGAATAGTTGTAAGAAAGATCTATTTTAAAGGTTAATTTTTTCCTTTTTTTAGGAACTTATTATACAGAAATTATGTAAACTTATTGTAATTTTGTATATTAAGTATAGGACAGCTCTTCTCATGAGCAAAATGACCTAAATTTTTTGTTTAATACTTTAGAGTAAATATCTCCTAAAATGTTAGATAGATGCTCTATTATTTGATGAAATAACGTTTATCCTACACTAGAATAGTAACAATTAGTAAATACAATCAAATAAAAATAAAAGACTATGTTGGAGCACACACATAAAATGTCTTGGCAAGGCAAGGAAGAAGAAATAGCCCTCCAAGAATTGATTGGTAATCATTCAAAAGTAATTGTTTATAATGACGATCACAATACCTTTGATTGGGTGATTGAGTCCTTTGTAGAGGTTTGCCGCCACAACCCTGCCCAAGCAGAGCAGTTGAGCTACTTGGTTCACTTCAAAGGTAAAGCAACGGTTAAAACAGGTTCTAAGAAAGAACTAAAACCGATTAAAGATGCTTTAGTCGATCGAGGCCTTTCTGCTGTGATCGAAGATTAAAAAAAGAACATACTAGCGTACAAAATAAGGGCAATATCTTAAGGATATTGCCTTTTTTTTGTAGAAAGGTAGAGTACGCATGTAGCTGATCCCTAAAGGTTGGGGAATATGTGATGGGAACAATAATACTCCCGATTTAAGAGCTCTTTTTATTGTGGGAGCAGGGAAAAGTTATACCTTAGGCCCCTTAAGTCGGGGGGAGTTCATAAGAAATGAGAAAGCTAATGACTAATCTCAATCTATAAATCGGCAGGAACGTTTTTTTCTGCCGATTTCCTGTTCTCGGAACCGATGTCTTGATGAGTCTCCAACTAAACTTCTGAATATC
>CACVAQ010000254.1:0-6406 GCA_902727865.1 uncultured Aureispira sp.
ATCTCTTTTTTTTGGTGTGTGTGCTTCCTTAAGGAAAATATAATTTATCCTTTAGTTTTAACAACCTTTATTGTTTTGCTTCCAAGGCGGATGAAATAAATTCCTGCTTCCCAGTGGTCGCCTAATTCTAAGCTTCCAGAAGTAGATGGAATCATTCGTTTTTCAATGCTTTGTCCTAGTGCATTATAAACTTCTAAAGGAATATGTTGAACCGTATGCTGTTCTATGTTATAATCAATTCGAATGTTTTGCTCAAATGGATTTGGATAAGATTGAACGTTTATATCTTGTGCAGGAATAAGGTTGACCGAAACAGTGCTAGAGTCCACTATTTCAAATAAATCAACCAAGGCTTCCAAAACCGTACTACTAGCGTCATTGACTTGGAAATAAACACGCATATTATTAGTTAAATTAATGTAATTGGCAATAGAAATAGATTGTTTGCTAGACCAACTGTATTGCGGAGCGCTTGTACTACTAAGTGTTACCGTATCTGTACCATTTGTCATGTATACATGAAAAGAATCGAGGTTACTAGCAGGCCAATTGACATTATAGAAGTAGTGGTAATTTAGAACAGGGTTTGTGCTGTTGCTTAAGTCCATCACAGGCGAGACAATTGTAGTTGCGCCATTATCAACATCATCCAATCCATGGGTTCCATTTCCATTATTACCTGTAATCAAACAATAATCGCCAAGATCGCCAATTAAGTCTCCTTCTACTGGTAGAACGCTGCCTTGCCAAGTAGAAATTGAGGCAGGAATACCACGTTCCCACTTTCCAGTGGTCGCATTTCCAAATTCTGACCAGCCATAATCGAGTACAAACGCATCTTTGTAGCCTTGGCACAAGGGGTAGACTTGCGCAGGTATCAAACTAGAATCTAAGGCGGCTAAATTAAATAATTTTGCTTTATGTCCCCAATTACCTGCAATAACCTCATAATTATCATCAGGATAGATGAGCAAACTAAAGTTGCCATTTGCATCAGCCGTAGTTGTGTACTCATACAAAGAACTCTGTAAATGTACCATCGCATTGGCAAGTCCTGTTGCAGGATTGATGCTGTCGACAACTTGTCCCGTCAAAGTGAAGGGAATGGCAGGAACTAACTGTACATTTTGTGTGCTTACAACACCATTACTTAAAGTAATAGAAATAATTTGAGGAAAATAGCCTGTTTTTTTGAACTCTACATCGTAGGTTCCAGAGATGCCCGTTCCTGTTTTATAAAGACCATTAAAGTCAGTCACATCGGTAGCATATGTATTTAAAATTTCTACGTCTACATCAAATAAAAGCGCCGCAGTCGTTTGATCGGTGATGATTCCTTCTAACCAGCAAGCACGTTGATAGGTCGGTTGTAATACATGTAAACCTGTATTAATATCAGAAACCAAGATCAAGCCAGAAGGCAAATAAGGATACGCTCCCCATGCGCCATAAAACCCAGTCGCTGGACTTAGATGATACGTATCATAACGCCCTACTTCAATCAGATTGTCAGGACGACTTGCATCAATAACAATTAGTCCATCGGTATAATAAGAGGTGACTAAATAATCATTGAAGGTGTGTGTGTTGTGTGGAATTGTATTTGGATTAGGTGTTCTATAACGGTCTAGTTCCGTAATGTTTCCTAGATCCGAAACATCGAAGGAGCCGATCCAAGCATTGGATTTTTCATCGGTTGTGAATAAGGTATTTCCATCGTCTGAAATCCAAGCATTGTGTGCAAAGTTACGAGGCGTAGCTTGATTTCCAATAATGGATGGATTGTTTTTATCACGAACATCATAAGCCGAAAAAGTTCCAGCATTAATGTCCGAAGTCCAAAGCGTATCACCTCTAGTATAAGCATCGTGCGCATAGACAGGCAATGTAGCCCCCATTAAGATCGGAACACCAGGGCTGGTATTTACATCTAGAATAAACGTTTCTCCTGCGCTAATATTACTACCTGCAATATAACAGAATCCCGCCTCGTCTATATATAAGTTATGCGCTTTTTCGAGCGTGTCTGTTGAGTTATTAATGGTCAATTCTGGTCTCCAAAATTGATAAGTTGGTGTGCCAATAGGCAGTGGTGATAAATCAATAATCAACAAACCATCGCTTCCTTGGTCCGTCGTAACATAGGCAAAGTTGCCCCATGTTTTTAAATCTCTCCAGACAGAGGTTACACCAGGAATAAATAGGATTTCTGTAGGGACACTAGGATTTGCCAAGCTTACAATAGACGTTCCCGTTCGAGTACCAACTAAAGCATATTCAATTCCTGTTGCATCAACATAACCCCAAATGTCATTTAGCTCTTGTGTATAGGGAAGATTACTAACGGCTGTTACGTTTAAATCTGAAATTTGTGCTTGACTAGGGCACGAAAAGAATAAAAATGTAAAAAAAAGCAAAAAGGACTGTGTCATTTTATTTTTCATGTGAAAATTAATTGTCTTTCTTGTTTTGTGTATTAATCTGCTACAAAACAATAAGTTAAGTGAACGTATGTTTGTGTGTGGGGAGTTAATTGTTTGCCTGAATAGGAATTTAGGTAGGTGTGCCTTCTTAAATATCGACAAAAAAATGAAAAAAGTTTAAAAAAAACCTCAAAAATTTTGCAAAAAAATAAATTCTGTATTATATTTGCACTCCGAGAAAATGACCAGCGAAAATAGCTCAGCTGGTAGAGCACAACCTTGCCAAGGTTGGGGTCGCGAGTTCGAATCTCGTTTTTCGCTCATTTAAAGTCTTCAAGATTTATATCTTGAAGGCTTTTTTTATTTAGAATAAGGAATGGTCATCTTATTTTTTTACTGTTCCTAAGGCATACATGGAGGCTAAAATTTGACAGAAGGCTTTATTTTTTCTTTTATTGTTCGTATTTTTCAAAATGGTAGACTATCTTTGAAATAAAAACGTATAGGCTCTCTTCTTATAATAAAATAATGTCAAATTTACCTAAAATTAAAACACTCGACATAATTTAATTGGTTGGTTGACAAACGAAGGAAGCGAACTAAAGCGCAGCGCTCAGGAGCTTAGCGACTAACAAAGCGACGGCACGCAAGTAACAAAGACTCCCCGCAGCTAATTTTTGCTAAAGCAGACTCTTTTTCTTTTTCATGGCAGACTTGCTACTGAAATAGTAAAATCATAATCGTAGGGGCTGACAAAACTGTCAACAAATCATTTAACTTTGTTACTGGCTACGCATTTAGTACGCTGATTGCTCCTTTCAGTCATGATAGCGTTTTACGCTTGTCAAAGAACCAGTAATTATTAAAGAAAGAGCAAGGCTTCTAAAAAAAAACTACTCAAATCATTTTATTCTTTTTACTACTATGGAAGAAATTAGCGTATTTGACATCTTTAAAATAGGAGTGGGCCCTTCTAGTTCTCATACAATGGGACCTTGGGTTGCTGCTTTATCTTTCTTGAAACAAATTGGTACTCGTAAAATAATTACGGTCAAAGTCAAACTTTATGGCTCGTTAGCAAAAACGGGCCGAGGACATGGAACGGATATTGCCGTAATGTTGGGTTTGATGGGGCATGAGCCGAAAACCATTAAGACTAAAAAAATTGATAAATACATACAGCAAGTCGAAAAGACTAGTTTGTTAAAAATTAGTGGCACTTACACCGTTCCATTTATTCCAATTGAAAATATTGAGTTTCTTTACACCAATCTTCCTGCGCATCCCAATGCACTGACTTTTGTAGCGATATTGGAAGATGAAACGAAGTTAGAAGAAACCTATTACTCTATAGGAGGTGGTTTTGTGACCCAAGAAGGAGACCAGGATGCCCGAAAAGAAAAGCAATACCCCAACCATCCTAAATTCCCTTATGTTATTAATACAGAAAAAGACATTCTGAAATGGGTGAAAGAAACAGGCTTGCCTATTTCTCAAATCGTGATGAAGAATGAGCTAAGTTTGAGAAGCCGAAAAGAGATTCGCAAAGGAATTTTGGAGATTTGGAAGACAATGAAAGCTTGTATTCATAAAGGTTGTCATACCCGTGGTGTTTTGCCTGGAGGATTGGATGTAGAACGACGCGCTTATCGGTTTAATGATAAGTTATTAAATGGAGTGCAAACCAAAAATATAGATGATTGGGTCCGCTTGATTCAAGTTGTTAATCCAAGTTTTAGTAATGTTATCAATTGGACAAGTTGTTTTGCTTTGGCTGTGAATGAGGAAAATGCCGCATTTGGGCGTGTGGTAACTGCTCCAACCAATGGCGCTGCGGGCGTTATTCCTGCGGTTTTGATGTTTTATTTGTGTTTTTATCCTAACAAAGGAAATAAAGATATTATTAAATTTATTTTAACTGCTTCTGAAATAGGGAGTTTATTCAAAAAGGGGTCTACAATATCTGCGGCTCTTGGAGGCTGTCAAGCAGAGATAGGAGTCTCTTCTGCAATGGCTGCCGCTGGATTGACCGAATGTCTAGGAGGAACGCCTCAGCAAGTTTTAATTGCGGCTGAAATTGCAATGGAACATCATTTGGGCTTAACTTGTGACCCCATTCAAGGTCTGGTACAGGTGCCTTGTATAGAGCGAAATACGATGGGAGCGATGAAGGCCTTGACGGCTTGCCAAATTGCCTTAACAAGCGATCCTACCAAAGCAAAAGTAAGTTTGGATAGCGTTATTAAAACAATGAAAGAAACGGCTTTAGATATGAGTGATAAATATAAAGAAACTTCTGAAGGGGGCTTGGCTATAAATGTTTCGGTACGGGTGCCAGAATGTTAGTTGACAAAAAGAGAAATCAAAATAAAATTTCTGAATCCTTAAAAGATTGTTTCAGCTCGTATTCAAAATTGATGTTTTTTTCCATATCTTGCAAGCTAAATAGAGGAAAACTTGTCCTTAAATTAGGTTAATAAAACGGTTTATAGAACAATTTTTAAAATAAACTGTTATTTTGCCGCACAAGTTGCTTCAAAAAAAGCAAAAAAAAGATACAATCTTAAATAAAATATCTAACTTTATTCATTGATTGTATTGTAATTCAAGAAAATACAAAATATATATTATAGTCTTTGATGCAGAATTAAAGGAAATAATATTTAAAGTACTTAACTATATTTAATAATTAAAAAAAAAGTTTTTACATGAAAACGAATATATTACGTTTTTCGGCTGTATTGCTAGTATCTGCAACACTTTTTAGCTGTGGTGGAGGAAAAACTGCGGAAGAAATTCAAGCAGAAGCACAAACAAAGTTTGGTGAAGCATCAGTTGAACTAGCAGAAGAAGCAGCAGCAGATTGTGAATCTAATATGGCTGCCTATACAGCAGCGGCATTGGATTCTATAAAAATGGCAAATTAGTAGTACGTCATACAACTAATTGGAATAATAATTTGAATAATCCAAAATCGAATCTAATATTATGAAAAAATCAAGTTTATATAAAATGGGTGCATTGTGCCTTACTTTTTTAGGTGCAGGGACATTTATGGCATTTGATGATGCTCAAACTGACGAACAAAAATTGGAAACTGCTTACCAACAATTGGTAACAGACTTTAAAATGGAGCAAGATGCACTTTGTAAGACGCAAGCTTTAGCTGCTGCTCAAGCAGAATGGGCTGCATCACAAACAGAAAGTATTGGTGGTGGTACTTCTACAGCAACTCCAACTCCAAGTACAGGTGGTAGTTCTCAATCTGCTAGTCAAGGAGGAAATAGTACGTCTACACCTACACCTCCACCTCCACCAAAAAAGGAGCCAACAGGAAAAGGTGGTGCAGCAGCAGGCAAAACTACAACTACTACTACAGGTGGTGGAAAAGGTGCTGCTGCTAAAGGCAAAACTACAACTACTACTACAGGTGGTGGAAAAGGTGGTGCTGCTAAAGGCAAATAATTTTGTTTTTAAAAATATCTTAAAAGAGGTTTTCAGTTAATTCTGAAACCTCTTTTTTTGTTGTAAGAATGCTTAGGAATGGAAATTAACAAGGAAATAGAGCTACTTATTTCAAATGTACTTTTTATTATCAAAAGAAATAGACGACTTTTTACTTAAAAGGTACGAGGTATACCGTCTAATAAAGAAAGTGGTTTAAATTATTACCACAGGATTAGCTACGCTGCTACTACGTGGTTACTGCGTGAGAAGAGTTGTCAAAGAACAGTTTTTGTTAAACATTACTCCGTTGAAAATCCAAACGAAGCGAACTAAAAGCGCAGCCCTCATAAACCAAAGGGAGCTAACAAATTGTTAACAAAGCTAAATCCTATTCGTTTATTACACTAATACTCCGTTGATTTTTTAGTTTTTTTATAAAAAACATAAAAAAGCATCTTGCATTAGTTTGATTATCCGCTTTTTAATAGTTTGACAACTAAAAACTCATCTTGCTGATAATCAAACTAATACGATTT
>CACVAQ010000254.1:6506-10067 GCA_902727865.1 uncultured Aureispira sp.
ACTCCGTTGATTTTTTAGTTTTTTTATAAAAAACATAAAAAAGCATCTTGCATTAGTTTGATTATCCGCTTTTTAATAGTTTGACAACTAAAAACTCATCTTGCTGATAATCAAACTAATACGATTTTTCAACGGAGTAATGTTACACTGTTCAAAAAAAAAATGAGTATGCCACTTTGTAGCATACTCATTTAATACAATTACTCTAATGTTTACTTTGTCACTGTGTTACAGTAAAAAGGACATGATTAGATTATAATTTATCTCCTGTATCAACACATGTGTACAATAAAGCACCAGAGCTAACACTGTATAAATCATAGTTAATAGTTAATGTAACTCCTGTCAATGTAGCAGAGATGTTTTTCGCATCGAAAAGGATAGATCCACCAGAACCATCATCTACACTTACTTGAGTATCATTGATAGTGAAAGTAGTAGCACTAGGTGTTGCTGTGAATAATGTTCCAGCGTTGTCTACACCTAAACCAGATACTAACATTGATGCTACACTTGTAGCATTAGTGATCGCAACAGTGTGATTAACTGTATATACAGTACCATCACTAGCGTCAGTACAACTTTCTGTCATTGAGTAGTTACCAATAAAGTTAGCACGTAATTCAATGTTACAAGCTCCAGCAGAATCTTGTCCATATCCAGCATCACAAAGACAAAGACCTGTTGAACAAGTTCCACCAATACCACAGTCTATGCTGTCACAAGGATCTACACAAATACCGTCTTCACAAGTTCCTACTGTACAAACTACATCTTCACATTTGTCTGTGTTACAAGAAAAAGCAAGAGCTACAGCTAAAAATAAAATGATTAAATTTTTCATAATTTCATTAAAAGTTTAAAATAAAAAAAAGCGTTAAAATATATTTGTTTGTATAGGCATTGACTGCCTAATTTTAAATTTTTCTACAAATATCCTGCTAAAGTACGATTCTAATGCAAGTTTTATAAATTTTCTTACATATAAATAACTTTAAGTTAAAAAAAAATTAAAAAAGACATTTTTTGAGTTGAAATTTGACTGGATGAGAGCTTAAGTGTTGCCCTTTTGCTGAAGAGAACTAAGTTTGTAGGGCCAAATTAATCGCTTTAGCAATTAATAAGACACCAGAAATTAACATTAGTAAATAAACGTACTGATTAAATGCCTTAGGATCAGAAATTGAAGTATTAATTTTTTTTCCAAGCGGTATTGCCAAAAACATAGTTGGAAGTGCTAATAGATAATACATTCCAATTAATGGATTCTCATAGGAACCAACATAGAAGTGACTACTAATAACAATACAATTTACATATAAAAAATAGGCTTGCAAAGTAACCCTGAAAACACTGGGTTCCCATTGTCGTAAGCTTGCGTAGATAACGGCTGGCGGTCCAGCTATACTACATGCCCCTGCAAACAAACCTGAGAAGGCACCAAAAATAGGGGCGGCTTTATGCCCTTTTAATTTTGGAAGGGTTGGGGCTTTGAGGTTATAAATAGAAAAAGCAATGATAAAAAGGCCTAAAACTATTTTTATAATAACTTCGGGACCATATTTATTTAGATAAACACCAATAGGAATCACCAATGTTGCAGATAGCGCCAATGGAATTAAACTCTTAAATTGAATTTCTCTTCTTCCTCTAAAAACAATGTAAATGCCTGCTGTTAGATATAGTAAAGGAATTAAAGGACCAATTGTATTGAGGTCAAAGGCTAAAGATAGTAAAGACATGGTTGTTAGCGCAAAGCCAAAACCAAAAGTGGAATTAACCAAACTACCCAAAAAAATAATAGCAACTAAGTAAATCGTTATACCCATTGTGTCTTACATGGTTGAAAATGAAAAAAATGCATTAAGTAACGGTCTAGTCTAACTTCTAAGATTGTAATAAATTTTAGTAAGTAAGTAGGAGGCTTTTTACATTACTTCGTTTTTGCCAGCCCATAAAAAATAGCTTAGGCTTTACTATTTACGACCAAATACCTAATAGGGGGCATTGATTTAGATCCGTGCCTTACACCACGAAAGTAATATCTTATTGGAATATTTTTTTATTTCTAGCCTAGAAATAAAAAATGATAAAATGTCTTCTCAAAGAGTTGTATTTGTCCATTTTATTGGTTGGTCATTGTGGGGCAGGATTGATTTAGAAGATCGAATTTATTGCAATTCTATAGAAAAACCCATAATTTGTAGATTTAACCTTGTGCTTTTTTGATTACTAGAAGGGATAGGAGCAAGAGCAACAATTGAAATGCAATATATATGTAACAAAAGTGCTACGAGTAAGAACTCGAAATTATGTGGCGTTTTAAAATAAAAAATATGCGGTACTATCTTTATTTATTCAGTATTCTGTTTATAATACTAACATTTTCTAACTGTGAGACTATAGCGCCTCCATGCGAAACGGCTATTCAAAATGCTTTGCTTAAGGATAAAATTTGTGGGATGTCTCTGGTTGCTCCTCGAGATCCATTTGTACAAGACCCTATGGTAGATATGAGTGCGTTGGGGATTAACTGGGTTGCTTTGATTCCTTTTGGCTTTTTTGATCAAGATAGTGCAAGTATTGTATTTGATACAACAGGGGCTGTTGGTTGGTGGGGCGAAACCAAAGCAGGAATTACAGCAAGTAATAACTTGGCCGTTGCTGAAGGAGTAAAAACGATGCTAAAACCTCAACTTTGGTCCTGGAAAGGTTGGATTGGAGACATGGAATATTCGACGCAGCAGGAGTGGGATGATTTTCATGCAGATTATATCAACTTTATTTTTTATTGGGCAAGGATTGCAGAAGATTTGGATGTCGATATATTTTGTATTGGGACAGAAATAAAAAAGTCTGCAATTAATCATCCAATCTATTGGAGAAATTTGATTGATTCTGTTCGGCAGGTGTATAGTGGACCAATTACTTATGCGCCCAATTGGGATGAATACGAGCAAATTACGTTTTGGGATCGACTAGATTATATTGGTGTAGATGCCTATTTTTCTTTATTGCCAGACGCTACCCCTAGAGTTTGTGATTTAAAAACAGCTTGGGAACCAACATTTGAACATTTAAAAACGTTCTCAAAGCACTGGAATAGACCTGTTTTGTTTACTGAATGGGGCTATCTCTCTCTGGATGGCTGTGCGTATCAAACCTGGGAATTAGAGAAGAACCGTAGTCGTGCATCCATCAATGAACAGGCACAAGCGAATGCTGCACAGGCTTTGTTAGAACTGTTTGGAAAAGAGGACTGGTGGGCTGGTGGTTTTCAATGGAAGTGGTATTCCGATTTAGCGACCAGTACACAAGATCGATCCGATGACTATACGCCGCAAGGGAAAATCACAGCAGATGTTTTGAAGGCATTGTATGAATAAGTAACATTATTAATTTGATTATCAATGATTTAGTTGAATTAATAATTGAAAGCTATCTTATTGATAATCAAGCTGATATAATTTAGCTGCGCTGAGCCTTTGTTAATCCGTGAGGTCGCTACGCTTAGTTCGGGTTCTCCACGAAGTAATAATTGAACGAATCAACGAAAATCTA
>CACVAQ010000254.1:10167-24888 GCA_902727865.1 uncultured Aureispira sp.
AAAGCTATCTTATTGATAATCAAGCTGATATAATTTAGCTGCGCTGAGCCTTTGTTAATCCGTGAGGTCGCTACGCTTAGTTCGGGTTCTCCACGAAGTAATAATTGAACGAATCAACGAAAATCTAAAACAAGCAATCAAATGCGTTATTTAATCTTAGCAGGCTTATTCTTAATGGGCTTGACATTAGGAGCTTTAAACAGGGGAGACTCAAATGAGAAGGAAGGGGACGTCCTCGAAGTTGAGCCTGTCAAAACAGTTTGCGCAGCGCCTATTCAATCAGGCTTACTAAGCAACAAAATAAAAGGAATATCCTTAGTGGCTCCACCCAACCCATTTTCAAATGAGCCGATGCTGCCTTTAAATGAGCTGGGCGTAGACTATATTGCTGTTATTCCTTATGGCTATTTTAAAAAAAATGACTCCAGTATCAAGAGCTTTTCTAGTGGTGGTTGGTGGGGCGACCGACCAGAAGGTGTTTGCAATACGATAGAACGGGCACATGATAAAGGGCTAAAGGTGCTGCTCAAACCTCAACTTTGGACTCATAATCAGTGGATAGGTGATTTGGATTTTGAAAACGACAAAGCCTGGAAGGCTTTCGAAAAAAACTATACTCGGTTTATTTTGGGATGGGCAAGGGTTGCTGATAGTATGAACATAGAAATTTTGTGTGTTGGGACAGAAATTAGGCGTTCAACAGAGAAACGACCGAAGTACTGGCGTGGATTAATTAAGAAAATCCGTAAGATATACAAGGGCAAACTGACGTATGCTCCAAATTGGGATGACTATGATAAGGTGACGTTTTGGGATGCCTTAGATTATATTGGAGTAGACGCCTATTTTCCTTTATCTTCAGAAAAAACACCGACTGTTTGTGCCTTGAAAGAGGCTTGGCAACCTACCTTGAAAACATTAAAGGCTTATTCTAAAAAGTGGAAAACTCCGATTTTGTTTACAGAATATGGCTATTTGAGCTTGGATGGCTGCGCTGGCAAAACCTGGGAACTAGAAAAAGATCGCCAATCGGTAGATATTAACCAACAGGGGCAAGCCAATGCGGTTCAGGCTTTATTAGAAGTTTTTGCTGAAGAAGACTGGTGGGCCGGTGGTTTCTTATGGAAATGGTATCCCAATTATTCTAGTGCTATGGGAGAGGGGAAACGAGCGAGAGATTATACGCCACAAGGGAAATTAACGGAAGAGGTCATGCGGAAAATGTTTTCAGATTAAACCAATTCATTGCCAAAAATCAACTTTTTTTCTGTGCAAAAGATAAGGAATGGTCAATAAATAAGATGAACAAATTTGAAGCTGGATTTTTGTCCTGTACGCAGCTTTTTTTTATTAAAAATCAATAAAATAGACAAGAAAAAACAGAACATAAACTCTAAAATCACTACAATGAAAAAAAATTCCCTTTTCCATTTTCTAAAAAAAATAAGCGTTTTATGCTCTATTTTTGGATTGTCAAGCTGTACTGCGGATAAGATTCCTTGCGAAGTACCTGTAAAAAATGGCCTGATGACGAATAAAGTAAGAGGCATGTCGGTTGTTGCCGCAGAGAGTCCTATTGCTGGAACGCCAGTTAAGAACCTTCATGATATAGGCGTAAATTGGGTAGCGGCTTTGCCCTATTCTTATTATGTGATTAATAATCCTAGAATAGATACCATTTCGGTTTGCCCATTGCCAGATTGTCCACATGGACCAGATTCAAAACATGCTGTTATGGAGTTGATTCAAAGGTCAAAGCAACAAGGACTTAAGGTGATGCTTAAGCCACAACTTTGGTCTGCTGAACAATGGGTTGGACAGATGGAATTTGATTCCGAAGCGAAATGGGATCAATTTGAGGTAAATTACACGCAACTTATTTTAGAATGGGCACAAATAGCTGAAAATATGGATGTGGACCTGTTTTGTATCGGAACAGAAATTGCTAAATTTGTGACGCATCGTCCCAATTATTGGAGGAATTTGATTGTTCAAATCCGACAGGTTTATACTGGACCATTGACTTATGCAGCCAATTGGGATGATTATCAAGCGGTCTCTTTTTGGGATGAGTTGGATTATATTGGAATAGATGCTTATTTTCCTTTAATGCCAGGTACAACACCGCCTGTTTGTGAGCTAATCAACGCTTGGGAACCTTATGAGCAGGAAATTTCGGCTTACAGTGTACAACAAAATAGGCCTGTTTTGTTTACAGAATTTGGCTATTTAAGTGTCAGTGGTTGTGCGTATAATACATGGGAGTTAGAGGCTAAAATGGATGACAATGAAATCAACGAACAAGCACAAGCAAATGCTTTACATGCTTTGGTAGAGGTGTTTGGGGCTAAATCTTGGTGGGCTGGTGGTTTTCAATGGAAATGGTATGCCGATGCGGTAAGTGCGTCTTGTGAAACTGATCTTGCAAAAGATTATACGCCAGAAGGGAAAATGGGCGTAGATATGTTGAAAAAACTATATCAGTAGTGAATACCCTGCCGTCAACGAATCAAAAAAAGTAAGAATGTTTAATAATTGATCGGTTTTCAAAGAATTTAATTCTAATTCCTTAAATTGTTTTTCTTGCTCATATTATAATCGAAAAAACAATGGAATTCGGAAAAGTAAAAGACAGTAGCAAGGTAGATTTTTCGATGGGAACGGTGCCAGACCATACCACCAAACTACTAAAAAGACTACCTTTCTCAACAGAAAAAACAAACGTTTACTTTGGCTGTACTGGTTGGGGGATGAAAGAATGGGTCGGAAAATATTACCCTCCTAAAACAAAAACAAAAGAATACTTGTACCACTATTCTAGACAATTTTCTACGATAGAATTGAATACAACACACTATCGAATTCCCAACCCACAAACCATTCAAAACTGGTACGAGTTAGCAGAGAAAAACTTCAAATTTGCGCCTAAAATTCCACAATCTATTAGCCACAGCAATGATTTAGGCGCTTATGGCAATCAAATTGACTTGTTTTGCTCCTCAATTATAGGACTCAAGGAAAAACTAGGAACTTCTTTCCTACAATTACCTCCTAATTTTAGCCCTAATCGAATGGCTATTTTAGAAAAATTCTTATCAAAGTTTCCAACAGACGAAATCCCTTTAGCGATAGAAATACGACAAGAAGATTGGTTTAAAGAGGGGCCTTATTTTCAATTACTGCTTAACTTATTGACTAGTCATAATGTTGGAACCGTTATAACAGATGTGGCCGGAAGGCGCGACGTCTTACATTTGGGCTTAACGACCTCTTGTGCAATGGTTCGATTTGTAGGCAATGCCTTAGCCCTTAGTGACTATGAACGAGTAGACGAATGGATTGAGCTATTGCTTGGATGGATGAAAGAAGGACTTCGAGAGGTCTATTTTTTTTCGCATCAACCTGACAATATTTTGTCTCCAGAAATGTGTATTTATTTTATAGAACAACTAGAGCGAAAGAGTGACTTGCGCTTTTCTGTAAAAACAAAACCGATTGATGATGGTCAGATGACTTTGTTTTAGTATTTTTAGGACTTTAAGACTAAAAAAAAGCTTTCGTTGATTACTAATTATAAAAACGAGTATAGAATAACAGACGATGAATTATTTGAAATTAACTATAGAGACAAAGGATAGTGCCCTTAGCGATATTTTGATAGCACAATTAGGGAAGTACGAATTTAATGGCTTTGTCGAAGAAGAGGAATGTTTAGTTGCCTATATCAGTGAAGCAGATTGTTCTTCGGAATTAGAAGCAGATTTAATGGACTTAACAGCCAAGTATCATTTAATTATTAAGCGTTCTATCTTAGAAGACCAAAACTGGAATGCAAAGTGGGAGTCAGATTATGAGCCCGTCTTGGTCGATGATTTTTGTGCTGTTCGAGCCACCTTTCACGCACCAATTACGGACGTGGAACATGAAATTATTGTTACGCCTAAAATGTCTTTTGGAACAGGACACCATGCGACGACCTACATGATGATGAAACAAATGCAAGGTTTAAGCTTTGAAGGGCAAACCGTTTTTGATTATGGTTGTGGAACGGGTGTCTTGGCTATTTTAGCACAGAAATTAGGCGCAAAAGAATCCGATGGAATTGATATTGATTCTTGGGCGTATGAAAATACCCTCGAAAATGTTGAAATCAATAACTGTGCAGATACAATCACGGTCTATTGTGGCGAAATAGAAGCCGCACCAGCTAAAGAATACAATGTTGTCTTGGCGAATATTAATAGAAATGTGATTCTAAACACAATGGATAAAATGGCGGCTCGTTTAAAAAAGGGGGGATATTTATTGACCTCTGGCTTTTTAGAAGCAGATATTGACTTAGTTTTGAAAGCGGCTGAGAAGCATGGCTTAAAACTAGTCAAAAAGATGGAACGAGAACAATGGCGTTGTCTAATGTTGTCATAAACGTACTTAATGAATTTTGCGTAAGAACCTTTTGAGTTCTTTGACCGTTTTGCCAGCCCATAAAAAATAGCTTAGGCTTGACTATTTTAGTCGTAAGTAAAAAGTTATACGTCACTTACTACTTTTTACTTACTGTTTACTGCTTACGACCAAATACCTACTGTTATGAAAAAGAAAAAGAGTCCGCTGTGGCAAAAATTAGCTCTGCTGAATCTTTGAGTTGTCAAAGACCCTTTTTTATTAAAACCATCAATAGGAGGATTGAAATTTAAGCTTTGCTATAACTGATTATTAAACCATAATACAGATCAACAATAATCTATAACTATGAATGGATTGAAATTTACCCTACTTAGCTTTTTTTTGTTATTCAATGCTGTTGCTTGGGCGCAAGACGAGGTTGATGAAATACCAATAACACCCGATGCTTGTTACAAGTATATGGAAGAGATTATGTTGGTCACAAAACGAGAGGAATGTGAGGATATTATGAAGGAAATGAAGCAAAACCAAAAGGCTGGGAAATGGACTCCTGAGCTTTATACTGGTTTAGCAGATTTGGGCAATCAAATGATTCAGCGAAAAATGAAACGGTACAATTTTTTTCGCCATGTTTTAGACATTATGAATACGTTTGCTGATGACCCTAATTTGGCGGCTCAACATTTTAATGATTGGGTCAAAATTTCTAAAAAAATCCTAGCAGGACAAAGTGTAGGAAAAACGGTAGAGTTTGAAAATTACTTAAAATTCAGTCGTAGTTTTTGGAAAACAGGAAACCTCTACGATATTTCAAAAGGAAGCCACAAATGGCGTTCTGAGTCGAGAGTCTTTGATATGCAATACGACCAAGGTGTTTTATCTATTGCCTATCAGAATACGACATTATTCTGTTATAATAAAAAAGATTCCTTGACGATTAAAGACGCAAGAGGTGTTTATTATCCATTAGAACAAAAATGGAAAGGAGTAAAAGGGCAAGTTGACTGGACTTCGGATGGCGCAAAAGATGCTTACGCCTTGTTGAAATCCTATACTATTGAAATGAGAAGAACGTCTTATGCCGTGCAGAATGCTACGTTGTTTTACAATTCTGTATTTAAACAACCGATTAAAGGAATGCTAAAGGATAGAGCTGTTCGACGAAGTTCGACTAATTTAAGGTATCCTTATTTTGAATCCAATTCTAGAGACATTCAGATGGATGATATTGGAGATGGCGTATCTTATAGAGGGGGCTTTGTAATGACAGGAGCTTCGGTACAGGGATATGGAGATCAAAAAGGACTTTCTTCGGTTTATATTACAGATCAGAAAGGTAAGACAATTATTAAGGCAGAGTCAGGTAGCTTTGATATTCTAAAAGGAGACAAGGTGGTCTCGCAAGATGCAAAGGTGACTTTATACATCAATCATGATGATGGAACGATAGATTCTATCTATCATCCAAGTATTAATTTCTTATACAGCATTGTCCAACGTAAATTAGATTTGACAAGGAGTGATTCTCGAATTTCAAGAGTACCTTTCTCGAATTCATTACAAGAAATGGATATGAAAGTAACGTCTATTTCTTGGTTGATTGATACGGACGAGTTGGTGATGGGAGATAATAACCAAGATATGGAGATGGCTTCAGAAAATCATTTTGATCAACTGTTGTTTGAAAAGTACCAGAATATTATTTCAATTAATCCCTTGATAAAATTTGCCGTCTATTCTGATAAACTCAGAGAAGCGCAAGAAATCGAAGGAGCGGTACGACCAGACACGAATCCTTGGGATCAAGAAGGGCCTATGACAGATGAGGAGTATTGTGCACAACAACCTGATTTTTGTGATGAATTTGGGAACCGCTACTTTAATGATGTGGAAGAGGATGGACCTCTAGATACTGCATTTTTAAAATCAATCGGTGACTGGCCGCCAGCAGGTACGGAGGACGTGGTTGTTGAAGAGGACAATGATTTTTTTGATGAATTTGCCGAGACTGACCCTAGAGTGGTATCCGCAGATGAATTGGCTGCTTTGTTGGACAAGCGCATGGAAAAAATTACCATTCTAACAGCCGCAGAGATTGTGAAGGCTGCTAAAAATCCAGCCTTCAAAATTATCGAGCGAAATCAAGATTATCGAGATTTTGTAAAAGGCTTTCCTTTAGTTTATAAATTTGGAGCAATTGACGTATATAATTTAATGTCAGTCGTACCAGACCCGTCGTTTAATTTGAGTAATACCTTGCCTTTGTTCCTCGAAATGGTTAAAGATGGTTTTATTATTTATAACAAAGAAACAGCAACCATTACGCTTCGTGATAAATTATTTCATTACGTTGCTTCTGTTAATAGAAAGAAAAAAGACCACGATTTTGATAAAATAAGAATTAAGTCTGTGCCTTCTCGGAACAATAAAAAACCTGCTAATGCAGTGTTTGATATGAAAAAGGGAGAAATTCAGACGTTTGGTGTTCAAGAGTTTATTTTAAGTGATTCGCAGCAAGTAATCGCAAGGCCTTTTAATGGAGAAGTTAGGATGTTAAAAGGACGTAACATGGATTTTAATGGGGTGATGTCTGGTGGTGCTTGTAATTTTACAGGAACAAATTTTCACTTTATTTATGATATTTTCCACGTAGAAATGGATTCTATTGATTATTTGGATTTATTTATTCACAAACGTGCTCGTCATGGTGAAGAAGCTGGTTATTTGGCTGGAAGAGCTAAGGCAGAACGTGCGACGGAAGATTTGACGGATCTACCGACCAAAGAAAAGGAGCCGATTAATAGTGTTATTGAAGGAGGGAGTGGATTGATGTTAATTGACGTACCTAGTAATAAGTCGGGGCGTATGAAGAGTGACAAGATTTATCCGTCTTTTGAATCGACGAGTACGTCTAGGGTTTATTATGATAAAAGGAATAGACAAGGAGAAGGGACTTATCCTAGAGAAGGCTTTTATTATGAATTGGAGCCTTTCATGCTAGATGGAATGGATGAATTGAAACCAGAACAATTGGATTTTAGTGGAAAATTGTACGCAGGAGACATCTTTGAACCGATCAATGAGCGATTAACGGTTATGTACCATGATTTATCCTTGGGTTTTGAGACCGAAACAAAAGGGAACGACCCAAATCCTATTTATATTCGAGAAGATAAAAATGGAAAAGGAACCTTTAAAGGTTCTGTAGGAATTAGTAATGAAGGATTAATTGGAAATGGTCGCTTGGATTATTTGGGCGCGACCATAGAATCTGAATACATTGAATTCTTGCCAGAACAATTCCGTGCTGAAGACGTAGATAGTTTTAATCTAGCAGGCTCTGTTCGAGATGGAATTGAATATCCAGATGTAAAAGGAGAGCAAGTGCAAATTGATTGGGCACCTTATAGTGATAGTATGTACATCGAGTCTGCCATTGTAGAAGGAGTACCTTTTCAGTTTTTTGACTCGACTGATTTTAGCTTAGAGGGTTCTTTGACTTTGACGCCAGAAGGCTTGTTGGGAAGAGGAACATTTGATTGGTATGGTGCGACTTTAGAGTCGAATCCAGGCGGAGATTTTAAGTTTGGAAAACAGTCGATTGCTTCTCCTTCGGCAGCCGTTATTATCAAATCCCAAGGGGTACAAAAATTTGCTTTTGAGAATGAGAACGTAGATGCTATTATTGATTTTGAAAAACAAACGGGTGACTTTATTTCTCAAGAATCAGATTTGGCAACAGATTTACCTTACAATAGTTACCAAACTTCTTTGGATAAATTTCACTGGGATATGGATACAGATCATATCTTTATGGATGCACAGGAAGGGAAAACAGGCTTTTTCTTAGCAACAGAGCAGTCGCAAGATTCTTTAGTGTTTTTAGGAGAGAAAGCAGATTATGATTTGAATACAGGTTTGTTGAAGATTGATGGCGTAGAAAGAATTCGTGTAGCAGATGCTTTTATTTATCCTAAAGATAAACACGTCGAAATTGAAGAAGCATCGCATATGAGAACCTTAGAAGATTCTCGAATTGTGGCGGATACGTCGAATCAAAATCACGTGATTCAAAGAGCTTCTATCAATGTACTGAGTCGAAACGAATTTAAGGCTTCTGGTTATTTAGAGTTCAATGTAGAGGGGCATAAAAATCAAGAAATAAAGTTTGACAATGTAACTTCTGCACAAGAATCTCCAGGCCAGTTTGTAACGGTTGGTAGTGGAACGGTTAAAGATAGTGCCAATTTTCATTTGGATAAACGAACAAAATTTAAAGGAGAGGTTTTGTTGAATTCAAAATCTGAGTTGTTGACCTTTAAAGGCTATGCAAAAATTTCTTCTTCGGTCATTCCAACACAAGAATGGTTTGGCATTGAATCTGAAATTAATAAAAAGGATGTATCTATTGCCTATGACAAACCTAAGAACCCTGAGGGAACACCTTTGTATGTTGGACTGTATTTGAATTTGGATACAATGGATTTATATCCAGCAATTTTGTCGCCAAAACAGACCTCATCTGATAGAAGTGTTTTTTCTGCAAAGGGGGTTTTAAAGTTTGATGACCAAGAAAATACCTATTTGTTTGGAGATTCTGCTAGGGTATTAGCGGGCGGAGAGGTTGGTAAGTTATTTACCGTATCAGAAAAAAATGCCAAAGTAACGGCTTCTGGTCGTTTTGATTTTAATAAAGGATTTGAGTCGGCTAGAACGCCTAATTTTTTGGTTGATATTGTTGGTGATTTTACCTTCTTTTTGAATGCAAAATCAGACTATTTATTTGAAACATCTGCCAATGTTGACTTCTACTTGCCACAAACACTTAGAGATGTTATTGTGAATGATTTGCAAAGTAATGCAGAGTTGATTGATAAGTTGTTATATGCAAGTATCAAGAATGAGAAATTGCATCAACACATGAAAAACTACATTTTGGACGAGAAGAAGTTTGATAAAATGTGGAAAAAAGTAAAGGATGATGAACGGTTGCAATTGCCAAATGATTTTGAACATACCTTTTTCTTTATTAATAACAAATTATTATGGAGCCCCAAAACGCAATCTTTTATTACAAAGGGGCGTCGGATTCAATTGGCTTCTATCGGTGGGAAACATGTTGGACAAGTTGTCAAAGGGCATATGGAGATTTTGAATGATCCTGCTCGTGGAGATGCAATGACGTTTTATATCGTTTCTCCCAATGGAGATTGGTACTATTTCTCTTATCAAAATGGGTTTTTGAAAACGGTATCTTCTAATCCAGATTATAATAATGCGATTTCATCTCTGAAAAGTAAAGATCGTCGTGTTAAGACTGAAAATGGAAATTGGATTGAAATAATTATTGGTTCTCCTGGAGAGTATTCTAGCTTTAAAAACAAGGCGAGTGCGGCACATGACTAGAAGATAAATGAAACAATTTACCTCGACTCTATATTTATGTGAGACATTCCACGTAAATTGAGGGTTTAGTTGGAAGATTTGAAAATGATTCGGCAAGAACATTTTCAAATCTTCTTTTTTTTTACCCTTTTGGTTCTAATAAGGAGAAAATTAGGCTGTCAATATATTGACCATCAAAGAAATAATCTTCTTTAAAATAAGCCTCTTGAACGAAGTTGTTTTTTTCTAACAGCCGAATGGAGTTCTTATTGTTGGGATTAACATTGGCAGCGATGCTGTGTAAGCCAAATTGTTCAAAAGCGAAGGAAAGCATTGTTTTGATCGTTTCATCCATGTAGCCTTTCCCCCAATAATTTGGATGCAAGGCATAGCCTATTTCTGCACGGCAATGGTGGCGAAAGAGTTTCCAGAAGCAAAAGTAGCCGATAAATTGTTGGGTTTCTTTTTCGAAAATCGCCCAATTAAGCCCTGTTTTTTCTTCAAAAGCAATTCTATTTTGCTCAATACTTAAGGAAGCATCTTGAATCGTTTGGTATGGATGACTATCCATGTGACGCATAACGTCGGGGTTTGAACGCAATTCAAACATAGCTTGGCTGTCACTATTTTCAAATTCTTTGAAAACAAGTCGAGCACTTTCTAAGTTCGGGAAAGATTCAAATACCGTCTCTTTAATTTTTATATTCATAGTTACTACACTTCTCATCTTTAGCAAAATTTGAAACAAAAATCCAGCTTCAAATTTGTTCATCTTATTTATTGACCATTCCTAATCAAGGTTACAAAATAGAAACGCCATTCATGTCTGTTGTTAAAATATCCGTCATATAATCCAAGAAGGGGCGAAGCGTAATAAAGGTTTCTGTCATTTGATCGGCAAAGTCTTTATGCGTAACTTCGTCGTCGGTAAAGTTTCTAAACGCTAGAAATTGTTTCATCCTTAACCACTTAATATTGGGATGGTTTTTATCAAAACCTCTTGGTGCTGTTTTTAAAGAAATACCTTTTAAGGAGCCAAAAGAATCAACAAAAGCCTTCTCTGTTGTAATTTTATCTATGTAAGAACCATCCATCTCAAATTCCTTGCGGATGCGTAGCAAATCATCTGTATTTGGACCAAAGAAGCCGCCTCCGACAACCGATGCACCATTGGGGCTAATGTCAAAGGTATAAGTTCCACGGCGATCATGACCAAAACGTCTGTAATAGCCCCCTAAATAATCTTTGTAAGGTAATTTGTTTTTAGAGAAACGAACATCTCGATAAATGCGATACAATTTTGAAAATTCAATGTTATCTACTTTATTAAGATTAGTTTCTACTTTTTTGATTAAAACTTCTAGTTCTTTTTTAGTTCTTAAGTAGTCATTTTTGTGTTCTTCAAACCACGGACGGTTGTTGTTCGCTTGTAAATTGGAAAGAAAATCGAGGGAATATTTGCTTATCATACGTCATTTTTTTTGTGGTAATAAACTCCATCTTTTAAATAGCAAAACGAGGCAGATTGTTCAAGACTAAGGCTTTAATTTTAAAATTAATCTAAGTATAAAACTTCTACTCATAGTATGATTACTATTCTAAATGATAGTAAATAAAACTTTTTTGTTGGAATTGGAATTTTATTATTAATAAGCGTGTTAAATAGCTAAGTAGACAACTTTGTAGTGCGATTAAGAAATCCAAATTAACTTTTAGTATCTTAGCTTTCAAATTTCTATTCTTAGCTGCGCTACTAAGTATAGTAATAAAAGCTTGTAGCCTAAAAACAGCACAAAGTATTCACACGAACAACATTCACAATAAAAAGAAACACAATGAAACACGGATTATTACTATTAATGGCCGCCTTTTTTATAAGCTCTTGTACAACAGTTGAATCTGGACACAAAGGCGTAAAAGTATACTGGGGAGGAAAAACGGATATGAAAACGATTATGCCAGAAGGCATGGACATGGGCATTAGTTGGCTTTGGAACTCTTGTATAGAGTATGATGTTAGAGAAAAAACCTTGGTTCGGAAATTTGTTTTTAACGATTCTAGAAACATGGAAACAAGCGTTGAAATTGCTTTAGATTATAATTTGAATCCAACTCAAGTCAACTTAATTCATACTAAAATAACAGATATTGATACTAAAATTTTAAAGACGCTAAAATCTTCTGGTAAAGAGGTCGTGCCACAATACACGGCTTCAGATTTAAACCTAAGAAAGCGTAAAGAAGCGGAAGCCGCTTTGCGTGAAATTATTAGTAAGGAATTGCCAGAGTTTTATGTAGAGTTTGCACGGGTACAAATTACAGATGTTGATATTCCAAAAGCAATTGCAAATGTGGCAGAGGAAACGGCTATTCAAGAAGGGCGTAACTCGTTGGCTTCTAAAAAGGAATTGGAACAAACGAATTTAGCGAAAGCAAGAATTGCAGAAGCAAAAGGTAAATACGACGCGGCTTTGTTTGATGCGAAAACAAAGGATATTATGTCTTCTCCTAAGATGTTGGAATTGAAAAAATTAGAGATTGAAATGGAGTGGGCCAAAAAAGGGGTCAGTAAATATGGAAACAACAACGTGTTTGGTGCTGGAACTAGTGTGATCAAAGGACTGAACTAAGACCTTCTTGAGCACAAAAATAATGTAAGGTCGAATAAAGGCTTGAACTTAAGGTATTTCCCTTTTGTTCAAGCCTTCTTTATTGACCATTCCTTAAGAACATTTATCCTTACTCCAAAGCACACCTTTTTTTCTAATCCAGCATTTGTATTGTTGTTGGAGCGAAACAATTTGCCAATGCGCTTCTTTTTGTTCCAAGGTCATCACCATTCGATGTCCTTGAATACGTAGGTGCTCACTTTGGTTGTCATGTGTTAAGGTGACGATCGTTTGTCTGCCTTTTTTTTCGGTTTCAACCTTAATTTTTTCAAAACTTGTCTTGTTTGAAATCTCAGCAGGATAATACATTTGTAGCACTTCTTGAGCACTTATTTTTTTGCTAGAAGCGGCCAATTGTGCATTTAACTCTCGATACATTCCTTCAGGAACGACATCAAAGGCTTCTTGCTCAGGAACAGGAGTGGCAGGGATCTTTGAAGGCTGCTTGTTTTGACTGTTCTCTTGATTGTTCGCTTGAATACGATCTTGGTTGGTCGTTGTTTCTGTCGTTTCAGGGGCAGCTGTACAAGCGATTAATAAGCCAAAACAGTTTATTAAAAAAAAAAATAGTATTTGTTTCATCATAATAAGTGCTGTTTAGATTGATGGAATGTTTAAGGATGTAGCGGCTCGAAGACAAGTAATTAAAATCATCTTGTATTCGACATTACTCCGTTGAAAACCCGAACTAAGCGAACTAAAGCGTAGCGCTCAGGAGCTTAGCGACTAACAAAGCAACGGAACGGATTAACAAAGGGGTACGACCACGAACAATAAGTGAAACGCTCATGAACCAAACGGATTGAGCTCACGAGCAAAGCGAGCTAACAAACGTAGTGAACTAATCAAGGGAGTATTAATTAGAGGACAAAGAGGACAGACGGTTTTTAAGTAAAACTAAGAATCCCATCTTCTGTCAGCATACTTAGCGGTTCAAAATGCAGACCACTCCATTCTCCAAACAAACTAACAGAATGCCCTCCACTAATGGCTAATATTTTCCAAATGATCGCTTCTTTTAGATTGCTCAATGGAATAATACGGTCCTTAACGTCTTTAATTTGCAGTTCTTTTTTATCATTCACAAAGGCCTTCAGATTGGACAAGCCAACAGGAAAAGAAAAGAGCCAAGGATTTTGAACGAGTGCTTTGCCATAACTAGTCAGCATACTGTTTAGATCTTTGTAGGTGTTAAGCGTTGTTTTTTCGTATATTTTAGCGGACTCAAAGGATTCAAAAATAGCACGTTGTGGATAAGCTTTAGAATAATAAACCAAGGCACCATCTAATAAATCGCCCACAATATACTGTTGTTCGTAGCCCATGCTTCCAAAAGCATAATCCAAGATTAAGGCTTGTTGCTTAGTTTTTTGTCCTTGCAACCATATTTTTCTAAAGCTTCGCCCCTCAATGTCAACGCCTTCTTTTTTACCTAAAACAAACCAAAGATCTTTGCTACTTGGATGTTGTGCTAGAATGTCTGCTTTTTTTATAATTTTACCCAAACTTTGATACAATTCTTCTTGCATTTCAGCAGATAACAAATTTCTTTTTTTGAAAGATTCAGCCCACAAATAAAGTGCACCCAAACGAGCCACAACGACCTCCGACCAATTTTGATTCTGTTGAATCAAAAGATGCGTTTCCTTTAAGTAGGTGCTAATTCTAGGCAGTTTAGCATCAACCATTTTTGCAGCCACTTGATTCCAGAAACTAGCTTTTTGAATATCCGTATTGGCAATGCCTTGGCGAATAAGATCGGTCAGCCAAAGCTCTAATTCATCCATGCCACTGGTCATTAATTGGACTCGTTGTGCCCACCGTTTTTGCTTTGCTAGCTTGGCTTGTTCAATGGCTTCTTCCGTTTTTAAAACAGGCGCAAGAGTTTTGGAAGCACTAGAAACCGTGCTTGTACTTTGTTGATCCAACCAATTTTTAAGTGCCTCCGTTGGAGCTTGATATTTGAAGACCGCACTGCTTTTGGCAAACAGAAAAAATAAGCCTAAAACATGTTTACATGGAGGTTTTCGGACAGGGCAACTACACTTGTATTTAGGGCCACTCAACTTAATCTGTACCAAATAAGGTTGCGATCCAGAGCCTTTGCATTCGCCCCAGATGGCTTCGTAATTGGTGGCAATTGTATTCCATTTAGCAGAACTGGCTAAGGTGCGTCCTCTGCGTTCTGTCGAATCATTCGGTGCCAATGCGGCTATTTTTTCATCAGTCCACTGCATGAAAGGCGGGTTTTTGCTTTTTT
>CACVAQ010000255.1 GCA_902727865.1 uncultured Aureispira sp.
CAAAAATTGTCAAAGAACCGATTTTTTTTATAAAAAAAATAAAATTGCACCAAAGCTTAACATTTAATTCTATCAGTTTTCGTTTACTATAAGTCTTTTTAGGTAAATTTGTGAAAACTACGTTAAAAAGCAGCAGTTTGTTTTGTCGTTATCAAAATATGGCATTATCTTCTATAGTATTAAGTAGAACGAATATGAACTCAACAATTAATCCTCTTAAAGCCATCTAAATATCAATCAATGAAGTTGAATACTACATACAGCTTATTCTTTGCCTTTCTAATATTCCTTACCAATATTAGTTTCGCACAAGACGATGCTAGCACAGAACCTATAGATCTCGTTTCAGAAGAATTGGGTGGGTTTAATTTTCAAGATAGCCTTGCTCCCCAAGCAAAGCCTAGAAAACAGGATCCTATCAAAATGTTTGACATGGGGGTTTATTCTACTCAAAAAGCCTTTAAATCTAGAAAGGTAAAGCGGCATAGTATGTGGGAGACCATTGAAAATGATTGTGCATTGGATTTGGAAGAAATTCCAATTGAATTAACCAGTGCTTTTATTGGTATTTCTCGTCGAAACCAAAGTTCTATTTATGATTTGGTCAAAGGGAACGTCAAAATTTCGAATCAAATTATTAGCCCTACGGAACGTCAGTTTATGCACAGCCCGTTTTTAACACCAGGTTCTAGTTCTAAGATTTTTGGTTGTTTAACAGGCATGTCTTATCGGGAAGAGAATTTCATTCTGAATAATGTTGGTTATTTTGATTTGGTCTTAGCCAATTTAAATTATTTACAAGAAGAGCTACAATATAATTACTACAAAAATGGCCGGACTTATCAAACGACTATAATTCGAACCAAACAAGACATTCGTAACATTTTAAATAATCCAACACAGGTCGGTTTTTTGATTAGTATTGGTGGTGGACATAGTTTAGGCAACTATTTATACATCGAACAAGATCAAGTAGAGACCGAAGAATATCAAAACATCGTACTAGCAAATATTAGAAAACTGAAAGGGGCAATTCCTTTGGAAACAGGAACCAATCAATATCTAGATATTCCTATTTTCTCGATGAACTTTGGCAACTATTTTAGAGATGGTATTTGTGGCAAAACAGCTCGTTTTTCACTTCTTGAAGAAGAAGCCTTTAAACGTCCAACGACTATTGGTAATGAAATGACAGAGCTAGGACAAAAAGCCGTTAAGGAATTATTAAACCGAAAAGGTGGCCGTAGAATATTAGTAGATGTTGGTGGGATGAGTATTCGTAGTAGAGATTGGTATTATAAATTCGTCAAAGATTCTCGTTATCGAAAAGATAGTATTCCAATTATTGCTGGTGGGGTTGGAATTAGTGGTTTGTCTAAAAAAGACAATGCCTATGGTCGTGACGACAAAAAAGAATTGCTCAGCCATCAACTTAGCAACTTATCTCGTCAAGACTTAACTGCTATTTTGCAATCTAGAGGCTTAGTAGCCATCTCTTTAGACAAGAATAAATTAATGGGAAAAGAATTTCAAAGACGTTACGATGAGACGATTCCCAACTCTGCGGATAGACGTCGTATCGCAATTGAGGCACTCGTGAGCAATATCTGTAAAGCCATCCATATGAGTAATGATATAGAAGCCTGGAATATGCTTTGCATCAGCTCTCAATTTGATACCCATGCTCGTCACTTAGATGTATTCGGTTCTTCTAACGATATGGTTATTTTGTATAGAGATTTACTAGCCTTTTTCAAAGACCCTAGAGACATCAATGGCTTGTACTCGATCAAGGAAATTCGAAATTTCATGTACAACCTAACTCCAGAGGAAATTGTTGATAAAATTATGTATAAAAATGCCCTCAATTTTATCGAAAAAAACTTACCTGAAGTAGAACTAGCAAATCCTTAGGAATAGGCTACTCCAATAATAATAATTATAATAACTATGTAGAGTCTAAACTCTGCATAGTTTTTTTTATTTTTAGGGCAAATCTAAAGTGATATAAACAATGAAAAAACAAAATAGAAGAAGTTTCCTACAGTTTTTAGGCCGTACAGGAGTTGGTTTAGGTGCTAGTGCCTTTTTGGTCAATCTACAAGCTTGTGCCCCTACCGAGCCCCCTAAAGATACATTACCAGAAGCAAGCAAAGCTCGCCCATTTCCACTACAAGACATTCAACACTCTTTAGAAGATAAATTAGTGCTTGCCAATGGCTTGGAATACGATATTCTGATAAAATGGAATGATCCCATTTCAGAAACCGACCAATTTGGCTTTAACAATGATTATTTAGCCTTTGTTCCTTTTGACAAAAGCAATCCTAATGATGGGATGTTGTGGGTCAACCATGAATATTTTCAAGAACTATTTGTTAGCGGGGCAAGTTATGAGGATAAAAGCAAAAAAACAAAAGCAACCGTAGATACTGAAATGTATTCTGTTGGAGGCTCTTTGGTGCACATTCGAAAAAACAAAGTAGGCAAATGGGAAACGGTCCTCAACGACGAACGCAACCGACGCTTAACCGCTAAAACGGAAATTCCTTTTCATTGGGACGAACCGATCGAAGGAAGTAGCAGTGCGATTGGAACCTTTGCCAATTGTTCGGGAGGCGTCACGCCTTGGGGGACGATTTTGACCTGTGAAGAGAACTACGATATGTTCTATGGCGAAACAGATCATTCTGATCCTGAAAAACCCTTTCGTAATTTAGAAGGCGATTATTATGGTTGGTCAAATCATTATGACTATCCTCCAGAACATTACGGCTGGGTCGTTGAAGTGAATCCATTGACAGGAGAAGCCAAAAAACTCGTTGCTTTAGGACGTTGTGCGCACGAGTGTGCAACCGTACACGAAACAAAAGATGGGCGCCTAGTCGTTTATTCTGGTGACGATTCGAATGACGAATGCCTCTACAAGTTTATTAGTAACGAACCTAAGAACTTGAAAGATGGTAAATTATATGTTGCAAATACCACTGAAGGCAAATGGGTTTCTTTAGATTATAACGAACAAGAAATTCTACGTCAAAATTTTGCAAATCAAACCGAAGTTTTAATTCGCTTGAGAGAAGCCGCCAAACTAGTTGGAGGAACGCCCTTGAATCGTCCAGAAGATATTGAAATTGATCCCATCACAGGGCATGTTTTAGTTGCCTTGACCAACAACAAGCCCAAAGGCGATTATCTAGGAGAGATTTTAAAAATTGTTGAAACAGACTTAGAAGATAAAACCTCGCTCACCTTCATGGCTTCTACTTTCTTGGCAGGTGGTGAAGATACTGGTTTTGCCTGCCCAGACAACATGGCTTTTGATCCAAAAGGAAACCTTTGGTTTACCTCTGATATTTCGGGCAGCTCTATCAATAGCGGGCCTTATTTGCCTTTTGGTAATAATGGCTTGTTCATGGTTCCGTCTTGGGGCGATCAAAAAGGAAAGGTCCTTCAAATTGCCTCTGCTCCTATTGATGCAGAATTCACAGGTCCTTTCTTTGCTCCCGATGGAGAAACCTTGTTCTTAAGTGTTCAACATCCAGGCGAGCGTTCTAAAGACTTAGAAAACCTAAGCAGTCATTGGCCCGAAGGGGGCACGGCACAGCCGAAACCCTCTGTTGTTTGTATTTCTGGGCAAGGGCTCAAAGATTTGATGCAAGGAGAATCTTAAACAATTGACTTGCAGAACTCTGTACCATTTTAATTTCACTAAATTTCCTTTCTTTATTTGCTACTTGAAGTCAAATAAGGAAAGATTTTTTTGCAAAAACACAGCATGAAATACATTTTACTTTGCCTATCTATTCTTGGATTATCTTTTGGAAAAGGACAGGCTCAAGATGCCCCAAAGACCAAGACAAAAATACATTTGGGCTATGCTTTGTTTATGAATTATAACCTATATAGTTGGTATCAAAAACCAAGCACGATAGAAACCCCTTTGAGTTCGTCTGGGCAAGTCTTAAATGTTTTGCCCGGTCTTGGAGTCAACTTTTGGGTGGGCGATGTCGATCATTGGATCGTTTCCCTTGAAGCTGGCATGGAATACCTTCCTTTTGCCTTCGACACAGACAGGTACAAAGGTTTGGGCGCCTTGAGTATTCCCGTTCTAGCAAAAGTGCAATTTCCAGTTGCCAAACAAAAAAGCTTGTGGCTAATGCTTCATGTTGGTGCTGGTGCTCAGTTTTTGCATACAGATATTTATGCCCGTCCAGATGCTTATCTTAATGCTGTAAATCCTTTCTTCACGACGATTGTGGGAGAAGTGGGCTTACATCTTTCAGCCATAGGGCGCAAACGCCAACATATTCGTGAAGCGGAGCTGTTCTTTCGTGCTGGTGGCGCTCCTTTGGGAGCGGCAAGTTTTACGACAGGACTTCGTTTGACATTTTGGAATCGCTTTGGAAAATAAAGGATTGATTCTAAATTAGAAAAAGAGCTGCTTCCCTTTCTTGAAGTAGCTCTTTTTTATTCTAACAGAGTAAAAATTCTATTTAGTAAATTCAATAATTTCAGCTGATACTGAACAAGTAATTCTATTTCTATTTTCGATCATATCAATCGTAAAATTAATTAAAGTTCTTGCTCCTGTAAGTTCTACACCAGCCTTTTTGGCTTCTTCAAGTAAATCTTTTTTGGCTTCGCTTATTAACCCAGCTCTGTCTTTAATACTCCAAACTACTTTTTTGACAGAAGCCACCCCAATAAAGCTACCTAGAACATTAAAGTTAGCCTTATTAAGTTCTACATGAGTAGTAATTGTATTGCCAAGAATACCCTGATACTTAGTTGATTGGCAAGACATTCCTGACCATAAAAATACTACTGCTAATAAAAAATAGGTGTATTTTTTCATTACAAATTTGGTTTAATGTTAAAATTCTGTGTACAGGACAAAAGTTTTTTATCTAATAAAATATCGAATCTACTTAGCATTTTATTAGAT
>CACVAQ010000256.1 GCA_902727865.1 uncultured Aureispira sp.
CTAATACAAGATAGTTTTTATGTTTTTTTATTAAAACACTGAAACCACGAAGAAGCAGCGGAGCTAAATAGCCGCGCAGCTAAGTACTGAATGAAGAATTATTGGGTTCATGTTAGACCTTTCAAAGACTTAAGAAGTACTCTCAGGAATGAGTTGGCTTAATTTCTTGAGCATTTCCTCAGGATCTTTTTCTAAATAATGTTCATAATTGGTGTTACTACCAAAGAAATTTTTCTTTAACTGAACATTATTATGATCTTCTGTGAAATCATACAACTCAGTTACATTCGACATTAAATTGCTTAGTTGTTGTTGGTTCTCATCCTTTTTAAACCAAGTGTAAAGGTCATATTCAACGCTCCAATTGGCCAATATTCTGATTTCGTCGGCATATTTAGCGGTAAGATCAGCTTTAACCAAATCCCTAAATTCTTTTTGACCTTTGTAAATAGCCATAATTGCATCTCTATCAGGATCAATATACTCTTGTCTTACCTTATTCTTATCATGGAAATGTGCAATTTTCTTAATACCAGCTTCAATTGGCTCTAATTTTTGTAAATCCAACTGACTAGATATTTTCTCGAAATACTCAATGACTTCCTCTTCCTTATCGGCTAAAAACTGATGAAAATCTTCTGATTTTTCTTCTGTCTTTCTTTTGTCAAACTCTTTTTTAAGCTCTATAGCTTGTGCTTTTAATCTTGCATTAACAGCTGCGGAAAGATTGCCTAGACTTAGCACCAGACTTTTTTCTTCTGTGATGTAGCGCTCTATCTTAGATTTTAGTTCAGCCTTTGCTTCGTGTTTTTGTTTTCTTTTGGAAGAAAACACTTCAATAGAAGAGAATCCGAAAATACAAGCGTCTGAACCAATCGTACCAACAACTAATTTTTGAATAAACTCATTCGCTATTTCCTCAGTCGAGTCAATTAAAGTAGCCATTTCTTTAAACTTGACATTTGGAGTTGTATTGATATAATCAAGGCTAATAATATCCAAGGCAAAAAGCTTAGTTGTATATTCTTGATTATCTTTTACTTGTGTCAGTGCTTTTTTTAGTTTTTGAATCAGGGCCGTTTCTTCTTCGGCTAAAACTCTACGCAAAGACGATCGCTTATCTAACCAAACCTCCTCTTGCGTTTCTTTAAATTGCTTGTCATCAAAGTACGCTACAGTTGTAGGATTTAGCTCAATAAAACGCTCGTGATAGAGTTTTTTCAATTCAATAGCGTAAGAGTTGATAAATACAGACGTCTTCTGAACGTTCTTTGAATTAGGAGGCAAGACCTCTTCCGTTAGTCTTCCCATAAAGTTATCAAAGTAACTTTCATATTGCATCATAAAGTAGGTCCGAGCCTTAACTTTCTTTTTAAACTGGTCATTACCACTACCCGCATCAAAGTCAAACACATCAAAACTATTCAATAATTTTACTTTATCATCATGCGCTTTGATCATTTCCTCATTACTCAAAAACTGTTGCTTAATAACAGCTAATTTGTTATTGTATTTTTCATTCAGTTTTTTCTTGAGGGCTTCCTTTCCGACAAATTTCACTGTAAATCCATCTCTTAGAGGGCGGAAATTCGCTTCTGCTTTGAACTCTTTTCCCATAGGATTTAAAACCAACTCCGCTTTTTTCTCCATGGATAATTTAAACAAGATAAGCTCTCCCAACAACCATCTAAGTTCTGGTGTTTTGCCCGTAGCCGCTTTTATAATTGCAGATACAGGACCACAAATAGAAAGCGAAATCCAAGTTTTGGCAATTAGCTTTGCCTCGGCACTAAGCCCCGCTTCCCCTGCAAAATAGGCGATCTGGCTTTTTAGTTCTGTCTTGGCCGTTACAGACGTATCCAATTTTATTCCAGCATTAATAGAGGCCTTAATCAGTTGAATGATTGTGAGGCTAAGAGCAACACTCACTCCAAAAGAAAGCGAACAAGTTGCTTCTAGTGAAATCGTTGAGATGCTCCCTTTTGTAGAAGCTGTAGCCGCAGCAAAGGTCTCAAATTCAAACACAAGTTTAAAATCAAATGAAACGACAATGATAGGATCGGCATAAAGCGGAAGAATGATAGGTATTTTAAAGTCGTATTTGAACTCTATTTTTTTCTCCGCTGATTGTTCCTTCGAAAGGGCAGAGAAGGCGACATTCAGCACATCGTTCATAGACAGCTCTTCTTTGCCTTCTGTATCAAAAATTTGAGGCATCAAGAACGCATATTTAGAGACTACTTCATCCGCAGAAGGAAGGCTTGGATCAGGTTTGTCAACACTTTCGTTCAGATCAAAGCCACTAAGCGCCTCTTGTAATTTTTCGTATTTTTCGATAAACGTTTTCAGATTCTCTAAATCTTCTTTTTCATGCCTAGAAAAAGCACTCATTAAAGATTTACGCTCACTATTCGTCCAATATTTATTTAACTCTTTTGCCTTTTTTATTAAAACGTCTAATTTTTCTTTGGTAAAGGTTCCAATATTAGCATAAGCATCCAAGTAGGCGATAATCGCTTCGTTGTCTGCTTTATAAGTGTCTTTATGGCTTTTTTTGGAAGAGGTTAAATAATGCATCATTTTTCGAGCATCATAAACGGTATCCACCAAAGAGTGTATCACGGTAGAATAAGTTTCTTCAAAATCATTTTGCATTTGCAAAACAGCATCAGCGTATGCACTACTTTTAACATTAAAATCTTTCTGCTTCAATTTTAATGTCTCAATCGTTTTAAGTGCCGTCTCTTTTGTTTGTTGTTTTATTTCGACATCACTTAATTTATCTATGTTTACTTTTACATTTCTATAACTAAGTTGAGCTGCTTTTTTTGCTTCTTTTGCTTTTTCAAGCGTGCCAATGTCTTTCGTAAACCTTGTCAGTATATTTGATAAATTTGACATAACGTATATATATTTGTATGATTCAAAAAAGGGTTAATTGGTAAACACTTGAACTTTCTTTTCTACCGATTCGTGGTAAGGAATATCCAATGGTTTGTTTTTGAAAAACTGCAATTGATGTTCATTTGCTTTATCCTTCGATAGGAAATACTTGGGAGGAATTTCAAGATCGGTTAGCGGATAATGCAAAATTAAATTATCCTCATTTACAACAAGCTTCATCTGACTCGGTTGCCCTCCCTTTATTGGTTGGATGTTCAGAATGATTGCATGCTCAGACTCCATTTCTACGCTATAAAACGCTTCTAGTGGGTCCTTGTCTCCATTATTATACAGCAGCGCTTCTGGCGTGATAATCAAGACTTCAGCAGACAATTGGTCCAAGTAGTTTTTAAGGAAATCAACTTTCAAAAAAGGAATTTGCTCTTCAAAAGATTTGATGTTTTTCTTAATGTCGGAAGACCAAACGGCTTCAAATGCTTTTGACAGAATAGGGGATTTCAAGTTGCGGGCTTTTTCACCTTCAAACTTCGCCTTAAATTTATCGGTATTTTTTGCTCTGATTTTGATGAGTTGCTTCGGGAATTTTTTTAGCAAGTATTCATTGGCTTTGAGGTGCCCATCCATGTCCGCCTTCAGCAGCATTTTTACGCTGTTTTGCGTGTCTTCTATTTTGTGGTAAATCAAACCCAGACTATAGTAGGCATCGGCATTGTTAGCCTCAGGAGAAAGGCTAATCACTTTAGTATAATCGGCAATTGCCTTATCAAATAATTTTACTTTGGAATAAAGCCCTGCTCGTTGAGATAGGAGCGATAGATTATCTTCTTCAGACAATTTCATGGCCTTACTTACGTCCATCAACGCATTTTTGAAATCTTTGGTCTGCGTTCTAGCAAATGCAAGTTGCTGTAGATAAAAAATATCATTTTCTAATTCAAACAACTCCTCATAGGTATTGATTGCATCCGCCCAATCTTCCGATTCGATGTAAAAGCCACCAGCTTCTTTAAGGAGAATTAATTTTGCCGCCTCAGGGATGTTCAAATTCAATCCCTTTCCGATAAGTGCCTTGATTTCCTCTACAGGGTTTGCTTCTCGCAAGAACTTTATTAAATCAATAATATAAACTACCTTTCCAGGAACATTTTCATGCAAGCTGCGCGTACATTCTAAGACCTGTGGCATATATTCTTCGCCTTTGGCGATGTAAACATTCCTTTTCGCTAGGAATAAGTTTTCATCAAAGCCCTCCACTGGATAAGCATCTATAAACTCGATCGCCTTATTATAGTGTTCTCCATTGAGATAAGAAGCAATTGCTTTGGTCAATACATCTGCCTGATGGGCAAACGATACTTGAGAAAACTGTTGCGACTGACAAGCCTTTTGATAGTAATTCAGCGCAAGAGACTGGTAGCCTGCTTTAAATTTGATGTCTCCGAAAGAGCGCAAGGCGAAAAAGTCATCTGGATGGATCGCCAGAATTTTTTCTAGCGTTTCTTCTGCATCTAGGTATTTTTCTTGTTTAAGGAGCATTGTGGCAATAAGACCCAAGGACTCAACATCTGTTCGGTTCAAACGAATGGATTTGTAAAGAAAATATTTACCATTGGTATTATTTCCTTTCCCTAACCATGCCATACCTATTAGTTTTAGCAATTCGGGATTTTCTGCATTTGTCTCAAGCAAGGTTTCTGCCTTTTTTAACGTTTCGTCGAATTTCTTTTCCGACAACAGACTTTTTAAATCTGCAATTTGATTTTCTAAGTTCATTTGTACCGTTTAATAGTTAGGGAATGATGTGATAATTTGTGGTGTGTTTTAAACAATAGACCTAAATGCAAGGTATAATATAGTGAAATTATTATAATAATTCAAGGCATATTTTAAAAAAGACGTAATTATAAGGGGTTTTTGTACCATTCAAGTACTCTAAAATAGGAGTGAGCTCAAAAATTAAGCGACAGTGCTTGTTTTGGATGAAGGGCTAGGAGAGGGCTAGCCTTTAGGGACAAGGGAACTTGGTTTTATACACTTCTCAAA
>CACVAQ010000257.1:0-15681 GCA_902727865.1 uncultured Aureispira sp.
ACTTCTCATCTTTACCAAAATTTGAAACAAAAACCTCGTTTCAAATTTTGTTCATCTTATTTCTTGACCGTTCCTTAGCCTGAAAATTGAATCAAAATGCAATTTTTCTCCTAAAACATTCTACTAGAAATACAGTATTCTACCTCATAGACTATATACTATCTACCTAAATACATAAACAGCTAATAATCAGCAATCTATTTTTTGGCTCAGTTTTGTAATTACTTCTTGCAACTATCTATTTATATTGATAGTTAGTTTAATGGAACTTTTAGACTAAGTGCAACTGGTAGATTGATGTATTACCAAATAGAATGGGGATTCTTTTTGAGGTGCTAAATCGTAGGACAGTTTAGTATTATGGTAATTATAATTCATATATCAGTTGCATTCTTTTTTATGATTTGTCAAAAAATAGACAAAATTTTAAATGAAGCACTAATAGTTCGTTTGTGAAGTAAATTGAATTTCACAAAAACAGACAAAATATTTATTCCCACAATATATATAAATATAGCAGCACATTTTTTTGCTATGAAACCTAGTGACTTGAAAAGTCGTTAAATCACTCGAATTAAAAAGGTCGATGCTTCCCCCCGGATCATCGGCCTCTTTTTTAGTAATTTGATAAAAGTCGCCCATGTCTTTCATTTGAATTTACTCAATAGGTAGCACATGAACACACAAAAAATTATCATTCACTCTAATTCTGAAACATTCGACGCTATTGCAGGTCTTGAGCAATTTGCAAAAATGTACGAAATTCCTATTGTTGTTATTCAGAAAATCAATATTGCCATTAAAGAGCTTTTGTTTAGTATCTTAGGCTATAGAACTATCAAGGAGCAAGCAAGCCCCATTGAGTTGGCTTTGTCTTTATCTACAGGAGGCAAATTAATTATTGAATTGCGGTATGGTGGCACAGCCTTTAACCCTTTTTTTCCAAATAATCAAGCGGTTAAAAAACAATTTTATTTAGAAGACATAGGTAGTTTGGGCTTGCATTTGGTGCGTAAATGTATGGACAGTTATTATTACCAACAAGAAAACCAACTTAACGTTGTTTCTATGTGCAAAAATCGGGTCTAATTTTTTATTCCTTTCGCCAGACTTCTATTTGCAAATCGTCAATATAAATAGGATTCAAATTATTATTCCAAGGATAAATTTTCAGCAAATCGCTTCCTTTTGCTTCTGCTGGAATTTTCTGCCACATTTCTAAGTGCACCCATTTCCCATAAGATTGTCGATCTCCCTGTTTCAATCTAGGATCAACTTCCAAGCCTTCCCAAAATAACGAGGTTCCATTTCGTTCCAAAGAAATGACCATATTAGCAGCTTTAGCAACCTGTCTTACATGATGTTTCTTTAAACCAGCAAACGACACTTTTACATAATCCCCCGATTGAATCTTGGCTTCCGCCAACGTTCCTATATACCCTTTGCCGTATTGAGCCTTCCCTTCTTGACTAGAAAGCACACAAGAAAACAACCCTCTAGCAGCCGTTTCTTTGGTTGTTTGTCCTGCTAAGTCACTCGTCTCATAGTTTTGTTCTGTAAGCTGGTGGCTGAATGCGACACCTTCTGGTGCAAGCGGTTCTGTCGTCCAGGTTTCCACTGTAAAGTCATCTAAATACAGATCTCCTCCAGTAGGATTCCAGGGATATATTTTCAATTGATCCCCACTTTGTAAACCCGCTGGCACTTTGTACCAAACCGATATTGTTTCCCACTTATCAACACATTGCTTGTTTTGCTGTTCTAATAGTTTTGAGATAGGAAAAGTCTTATACTCTAAAGTTGTGTCTCCTCGTTCAAAACTGACCACAAGAATCCCCTTATCAACGGGCTTGTTCATTCCTTTTGATGGTTTCATACAAACAAAAGAAATATAGTACCATTCTCCTATTTTTTCACTTTTCACAACAGCATTGACTCCTGGGCCATACGCTCTTTTGTTACTTAACTTAAAATAAAGTCCTGAAGACTCTGATTTTCTTTCTTTGTTTCCATATTCTGTAGCATCTCCATCTGTTGGAACGCTATTGTAATCATTCTCATACATTAAATAATCAAAACGAACACCATCGGGTTGAACGACCTCCTTTGGGAAAGTAACATTTTTATTTATCGCAGAATACTCCGAATCGCAACTCCATAAAAGAGCTATACTGATAAGCATTAAAAGAGGTACTATACTTCCTTTCATTTTGATCATATTAATAATTGGTTCTTTGACGACTCCTCGACGTAACTTCCGAGTACGTTTAAAGTCAAGCGATTTTATTGATGTCCGACGTATCGACTTTTAAGACCTTGAAACGAATTGTTCTTTAATTTTATACAAAGCTTTCCAAAAGTAAATATTGGCTTTGACCAAAACATAAAAGGCAAAAGCAACGGGACGCAAGATATTAAAAAAGATGCTTTTTCGTAAAGAAATTTCGGGTACAGAGTGATTAAATAAACCATAATAAAGATAGGTTTGGTATTCTAAATGTACTTGTCCATCTTTTTCAAACGCTTCAAATAATTGCTTCAATTCGGCTAAGGCATTCGATCCTGCTGATAAGTTTTCCTTTTCCAATGCCATTTGATAATACTGCTCCAACATCGGCCAATTGAACCATTGTTGGTTTTTAAATTTCTGTTCCGCAAAACCATTGTTATAAAACGCTTTTAAGCGTTCTTGTTTTGGAAGACTCGCTAACAGGCCGTCATCTTTATGTTTTTTGTTCATAAATGCCAAATAAGCACTCGTAAATGTCTTCGGAATATCTAACAGCTTGTTTTGGAGCAAAAGCACATAGCTGTTTAGCCTTAAAATGCGCTCAAATTCAATTCCCATTCGCAAGACATCGTATTGGCTAAACGTTTCGTCAATACAGAGACAATCAATTGAATCTTCTTCTACATTGGTTAGAATCGGTATTGCATTTAGGCTCAAAAAATTAGGGGCATCTTTGAGTTTATCTTTTAAATAAACGTGGTATTGAGGGTCCGAAGAAACAGAGCAAACCAAATGGACGTGTTTGTGTAGTAATTTACTCAATTGACCATTCAGTGTATGAACGTCCATGACAACATATTTTTTACCCAATTGCAGTTCTGTTTTTAGAAATTCTAAAACAGTTAGCGGGTACTGCGGAGACAGTTCAAAAATATTTTCATAGAAAGTTACTTCATTCATACATTTATTTCTTTACAATAAGTAGACGTTTGAGGCAAGACAAACAAAAGCGTTGTGTTTATGAGCAAAGCGAACCAAAGTAATGAACACGCTTCGAATGTTAAAACAATCTTAGTACGAATCAGCTTAATAGAATTTAGCGACACTGCGCCTTCTACTGCTCCACAAAGCCCTCCCCTTTAGCAAGGTGTAACATAAGTCGGGACTTCTTGCCGCCCCAAATCACGTAAAGCTTGAATTATTATACTAAAATCAGCACTACTTGTATAGTCTTTTGCATAGAACAAATTAATACGATGAAGAGTTTGTTCTTCTGTCGGTTTTATTTTAAGTGTATCAATTGGAGTTAATACGGCAGTTAACAATTTTGGCAAATCTAAATTTTTAGAACTAGGTACATAACCTACCCATGTTTTTTTTCTTGCTAAAACTAAAGCAATGTTTTTTAGAAAGCCCATTCGGTTTTTCATAAAAAGGACAAGCAAAGGAGACAAGACAAATAACAACAAGCTATATACGATATCCAACAACTGTTTGTTTCGTTGTTGGATGGAGTTTGCTATATTAAAACTAATATCTACGGCATATAAATCTCCTGCACTATTCTTTGAGTTGGAGCCTATAATATACGTGCTATTTTTAGGCACAATTTTATAATTCATTCCTGGCCCTAAACGAGTCATCCAATGAATGATCTGTTCAAAGCTAATATTTTTACCGCAAAAAATCAGTTCGTTTACTTTATAAAAATGGGTTAAGGCATCCAAATCTTTTATTGCACCTAAAGAGTCCTCTAGATTAGAGGTAGACGTTCCTATCTTCCCTATAAAATTAAAATCTACATGTGCTTCATGCAACAAATTTAAAACGCGCCTACTCTCGTGCCCATCTCCTATGATAACAACATTTCGTTGTTGCGACGTGCTCCAAAAAATCGTATTGTGTTGTAATAAAGAAACCAAACTACGATTCAAATAAGCTCCGATAATGGTCCACAACGTACCCAATAAAATCAACATTCTAGAAGATCGCAATTCTTGTGGAAACAAAGCATAAATAGACGTAATACAAACGGTTCCGAGCAATGCGCCTGTCAAAACATGCGTTGTTCTTGCGTGTTTGTCGTAGCCTCCCCTCAAATAAATAGCCCCAATCCACATTAAGATGTAGAACGGGAAATTAAAATACATTAAGGTTGGATTGGTATCGTAATAACTGGCCTCTTGAAATCGAATGTGCGCCCAAATGTCTTTGATAACAATTAAACCGCCATAGACCACTAAAGCATCTAAGACAAACAAAGAGCTGTTTTTGATAAAGTTAGACAACAAGGTCAAAAAAGCTCTAAAATAAATGGCAAATTGAAGCATCAAAACAAACAAGCCTGCCTTAGAACCTTGAAAATGTTTTTGTGTAAAGATAATCATCGCCTCATAGAAGGTTTTCACATAGTTCAAACTTCCCTTCTTGGTACTTTCTCCTTTATAATGAATGATTGTGGTGTCAGCGTAATAATAATTTTTATACCCGCCCTTTATGATTCGATAGGACAAATCAATATCTTCTCCATACATAAAAAAAGCTTCGTCCCAATAGCCTATCTCATCCAAAACCTTTCTAGGAATTAGCATAAAAGCACCTGACAAGACATCAATATCATGGTTTTTGTCTTTGTCCAAATAGCCTAAGTGATAACGATTGAACCGTTTTGATTTTGGAAACAATTTAGAAAGTCCAAACGTTTTGTAAAAAGCAACCTCTGGCGAAGGAAATCCTCGTTTAGATTCGGGTAGAAAAATTCCCGTTCCGTCAATCATTTTCACCCCTAAGCCTCCATACTGAGGATATTGTTCCATAAAATGAACCGTCTGCTCAAAGGTGTCTTCTCGAACAACGGTATCTGGATTTAAGAACAGAATATATTCTCCCGTCGCTAGTTCAATTCCTTGATTATTGGCGGTTGCAAAACCCGTATTATCGGTATTCGCAATTAGTTTAACCCAAGAGAATTTTTCTCGAACCATATCCACCGAATTGTCTTTAGAGTTATTATCGACTACGATAACCTCTGTTTCGACACGTTGGGCTGCCTTTTGAACAGATAACAAGGTCTGTTCTAAAAAGTAAGGGACTTTGTAACTAACAATGATGACTGATAGTTTCATGCTAAATGGAGTCGCCAAGTATTCCTACTTGGCATTAAAACAATGATTTTAAGAAGCTGCTAAGATACCAAAGAAATTGTTTTTTGTCGCATGCTACGGGACTTTTGACAAAAGAATACTGTACGAAACAAGGAACTAAGAAAGGGCTAAAATAGGTTTTAAAAGTTCCAAATATTCATTTTCCTTCTCCGTCATCAGCTTTTTGTCCGCAGGTTCTTTATCTTTATACCCCATCAAATGCAAGAGTCCATGCACCATCACACGATGCAGTTCATGACTTGAGCTAACCCCAAAGGTTTGAGCATTCTCATTCGTCCGTTCTATGCTAATAAAAATATCTCCTTCTACAAATTCCTCGTTGTACTGAAACGTAATTACATCCGTATAGGTATCGTGTTGTAGATGTTCTACATTCATTTGATACAAATAAGCGTCGCTACAAAAAATATAAGTAACGGCTGCTAAGATCCAATTTTCGTTTTTGATTACACTTTTGAGCCATCTATCAATTTTAGAAGCCTCTTCAAGCTCAAAATCAATCTCTTCAGCATGAAATGTCAGTTGCATTATATGTTTTTTATGATAAAAAAATTTAGAATTTCTCTAAACCAAAACAATCCCGACTAAGCCAATGACTTAGTCGGGATTCCGTAGACAAACTCCTTCAGTTTGTTGTATATATATTTCTATTGCAAAGAAAACTCTAAGGTTACCAAACGCCCATCATCACTAAAAGTAACTGCGTCTGAAAGTTGTCTCATCAAAAATACGCCTCGCCCTCCTGGAGTTAATATATTTTCAGGAGCCGTTGGATCAGGTAAGGTATCAGGATTAAAGCCTGCTCCTTCATCTTGAATCGTGAAAGAGATTTTTTGATTGGAACAGTTGGTAGAAACAACAACTTTTTTTGCTGCTTTAGCACTGTTTCCGTGTATGATAGCATTACTCACAGCTTCTGTTAGAGTGATTAGCATATTACCATATAACTCCTGATTAATCTCGTATTTTTGAACGACCTGAGTCACATAAGGCTCTACCTCTGCGATATTTTTAGGATGAGAATCAAGAGTTAAGTTAAGTGCAAGTTCAGTCATTAGAAAATATTAATTTTAGTTTTTTAATAATCAGCCATTGAATAGTTGTCACAAATTTTCATTTAAGCTTAGTCGCTGTAAATTTTTATTGAGACAAATAACATCGAAGCTCCCTACTTCCTCAATGTTAAATCTATTACAATGTAATTGATTTTAATTTAATGCTCTAAAATACTTTTCTACGAGATTTTTGTAATAAGGTTTCAAAGAAGGAGAAACAGTTTTAAACATTTCTACTTGCCCTTGACGTTTTTTCAAATATTCTTCCAATGCTGGAGGCATTTTAGGAACATATTTATCTGGGCGTTCTGCCTCTCTTTTTTCATCCAATTCACGTTCCCGCTCTGCATTTTCTGCTTGCAACAAACGAGTTAAAATATCTTGCTGACGTTTTTGCATATCATTAGGCAAACGTTTGTTGACCAAGTCCGTTTCAACTTTGTCCATTGCGTCGATCATCTCTTGCAATTCTTTTCCACCGCCTTTGCCCTTTTCCTGTCCTTTTTTCTTAGCGTCTTGCAATGCTTTTCGGATAGCCGCCTGTTTAGCAGCCATTTGAGCAAATTGTTTTCCACCAGGCATTTTGCCTTGCTTCATCATTTCCTTCATTTTTTCCATTTGCTTATTCAACTGCTCTTGCATTTGGCGCATGCCGCCCATTCCAGGTTTTTTACCATCCTTGCCTTTGCCCTCTCCTTGTCCACCAGGTTTTCCTTGACCAGGTTTTTCACAAACCTGAGTACCAGGCATTTGCTGAGCCATTTGTTGCTGCATTTGATCCATTGCTTCATTTAACATCAAAGCCAAATCATTGACACCAGTCATGGTATATTGTTGCTGCACAACAGCCGTACGTTTTTGGCGTTCTTCCAAGGTTTTTACACTTTTCTTCAAGGTCTTCTTTACCTCCGATACTTTCTCTGTCACAAAAGCCTCAATTTGATAAACACGCTTACTCAATGCTTGCAAACTATCCTCAATGTGTCGGAAGTCATCTTTTATCTTATCTTGCTTCTGCACTAACTTCACATAAGTTGGCGTATTAGCGATCGTAATGTTTACCTCCTCAATCAAATCTTCTTGATCAAAAGACATATCGACGAGATTTTCCAACAACTGACGCATGCTCTTCACATCCTGTTTCATCTGCTCCATCTCATTCATTTTCATCATCTCCTTCATCTCCTTAGACATCTCTTTCATCTTCTCAGCAGCATTTTTTTGAGATTTAGCCGCTTTTTTATTTTTATTTTTTTTGAGTTGGTCGCTACTGTTTTGAAGATTTTCTTGCACATCTTTCTGTTGTTCGTCCATTTCCTCACTGTCCATATCCATAGGACTTTCTAGTTCCTCGTTCTTCTCTTTCGCCTCTTCTACCTTCTCCATGATTTTATCAAACTTCTCGTTGATTTCCTCTTGCTTCTTCTCTATCTCCTCTTGGCTCATTTTATCCTTTTTGTCGCCATCTTTCTTGTCTCCGTCTTTCTTGTCTCCGTCCTCTTTATTACCGTCTTTATCTTCCGCCTCTTTTTCGGCATTTTCTTCTGCCTGTTTACTCAATTCCTCCTGTTCTTTTGCCAAGGAATCCAATTCACTCACAGCATCTTCCATCGCTTTTTCAACTTCCATCTTCTTAAAGAGTTCCAACATACGGTCCAACTCTTTTTCCATTTCTTCCTCACTCATCTTGATTTCATCCAACTGTTCTTTGAGTTGTTCCTGATCCATTTCATTCAACATTTCTTCCATTTCTTGGAACAAATCTTTCATTTCATCATTCATCACCTCATCAAACAACTTTTGAAGCATTTCTTGTTTTTCTGCAATTTCTTTGCTTACTTTTTGATACTCGTCTTGTTTTTGAATGTTTTCGTCAAAGTTTTCTTTAGCATCTTTAATTTCCTCTGCAATTTTCTCCCGTTCTTCGATTAATTTTTCCAATTCACGACGATCCTGCCAATTCATGTCTTTCTTTTGCAAAATTCTATTTTGCACTTTTTTGACATTATCGCCCAATTTTTTCATTTTCTTAATCGCATCCTCTAACTCACTTTTAATTTCTGTATTATTAGTTGTTTCATTTTCTTTCAATTCTTCTACGGTAGGCATTTCATAATACATAACAGGCGTTTTTACAGACTTGCTACCTTTTACGCCATCATTATCAAATACTTGAAAATAGTAGCTCAATTTATCTCCAGGTTGTAGGTTCAAGTCATTTACGTTCATAATATGATCGTATGTCGTTTGTTTGCCTTTGGTAATGGTCATCGGCATTTTATCTTCTTTGAACACTTGATCTGCCCGCTCAATTTTATAATGAAAATTTAAGGCTCTTAAGCCATAATCATCTGAAGCTTCTCCTACAAAATAAACGACTTTATCGTTTAAGCTATCTCGGTTAGATTTCACCTCAATAGAAGGATACATATCGGGAATCAACGTCAAAGAATAAGCAATAGAATCCCCTGTTGGCAACTCTTTATTCCCAATAAATATCTTGTACGTTCCTTCTTTTAACACACGTTTGTTGATAGAAAAAGTAGACGTTCCTACTTGAGTCGTTTCTGTTTTCCCTCCATCTCCTGGAAATTCAATACTCAAGGCATTGGTATTGATCGACTTAAACAACCAATCAACATTTGTTCCGACAGGAACCACCAAATCACCAATTCCAGTAATAGATTCGTTTTTACGTCCAGTATAAGAAGGGTATTTTAAGTTAATATCAAAATCTGCAATTTGTGGCTTTTCTAAAACATCAATCGCATAATTCTTAGAAATAACCCCGTTGGCAGTCAAATTAAACTTCGTATCTTTTCTTAGTTCAACAAAAGTATACTTAAAGGTATTAGGCGTTTTCTTTTCTAGTTTATATTTATAATTGTCCACTTCTATGAAAACTTCATTAGGCAATGCTTCTCCATCTACATGGACTTCTAGTTCATAATTGCTATACTGAACCACTTTTCTTTCTTCGTCATCAATGACAAAACTGAATAAAGCAGCTTTTTCAAATTCTTTGTTATTATTAATAATACGGCCAGCACTCTCTTCCAAGATATTAGAAGAAAACAACAACAACAATAGCAACAATAGAGGCGGCAAAGCGTATCGTAAATAGCGCTTATTTTCTTTCAAATCAATTGCTGCGGCAAAAGGTACAGGTTTTAAATTTTGGATTTTTTGATTAATACTAGCTTCGACCAAAGCAGAATCTGCATAGTTCATTTGGTCCTTAAGTTGCAAGACATTCAACAATTTGTCTTTAACATTTCCAAAGTGATGCCCAATAATAGAAGCGGCTTGCTCATGAGAAATTACAGCGCCTAATTTAAAGTATTGCAACAAAGGACGAAAAACCAAGACCCCCAAAGTGAGCGCACTGATCCCTATGAAAGAATAAAAGAGGATCTTTCGAAGTTCTATAGAAGAAGTCGTTGCCGAGAAATAATAGGCCTCCAACAACGAAAAGCTGATAAAGGCAGCCAATAAAACACCAACACTGTACAAACTACCTCTAATCAGGTTGTTCATATAATATTTACGAGTAAACTGGTCGATTTTCTCGATTAGGGATTGATAGTTACTATTTTGCATATTTTGTCCTCCTACTTTGTGTGTTTAGGTATGATAACAAGCTCATTACAGATTGAACCTATCTAGCACATTAAGATACTTGTTTTCAAGCTAAATAGATGCGCTATTTAGAAAACTTTAACGTTTTTAACACCATTTTTGTCCTTGCCCTAATTGCTCAAAACATTTTGTGGCAAACAAAAACAGCCATCTAACAAAGTAGATGGCTGTAATGACAGATATTAATAAGTCTCTTATTGTCTATTACTCTTTTGGAGTAGTTGTCGTTGTCTCTTTTTCAATAAAGTTCTTAACCGCTATAGAAGTCAAAGACTTAGGACGCTCCAAAGGCATTCCCAATGCTCTAGACCATACGCCAGATGCCAATACGCCCATTGCGCGAGAAACACCAAACAATACAGTATAGAAACTGAAGTCTTTTAAACCATAATGCATCAACAAAGCTCCTGAATGTGCATCAACGTTTGGCCAAGGGTTTTTCACTTTGCCCAAATCTTGCAACAATGGAGGAACGATGTCAAACAATTTCCAAACGATTTTTACGATTGGATCATCATTGATGTAATCCTCTGCAAAAACACGTTGTGCCATATAACGTGGATCAGGCTGACGCAAAACAGCATGCCCGTAACCAGGAATTACTTTTCCTTCTGCTAATGTTTTGTGAACATAGTCTGAAATTTGATCTGAACTTGGCGTATCTGTTCCCAAATCATCTACCATGTTAAGAATCCATTTGATTACTTCTTGATTTGCCAAACCGTGCAATGGACCAGCCAAAGCATTCATTCCGCCAGACAAAGAATAATAAGGATCACTCAAGGTAGATCCTACTAAATGGGTTGTATGCGCAGACGCATTTCCACCTTCATGATCTGCATGAATGGTCAAATACAAACGCATTAAGCTCAAGAAATCAGGCGTATCACTTACGCCCAACATATGTGCAAAATTTGCGCCCCAATCCAATTCTAGATTTGGTTCAATGTGTTTGTTATCAAAATAAGTACGACGGTAAATATAAGCCGCAATACGTGGCAAACAAGCGATTAAATTCATGGTATCCTCATAATAAGCATCCCAGTAATCTTGCTTGTTAATTCCTTCTGCATAACGTTTTGCAAAAACACTCTCTGTTTGCATCGACAAAATTGCAGCACTAAACTGCGTCATTGGATGCATTGTTGTTGGCATAGAATCCAACATTTTGAACGTATGATCTGGTACCGAAGAACGTTTTTGCCATTCTTCCGTTAGCCATTTCACTTCTTTATCTGTAGGGATATCTCCAACCAACATCAACCAGAATAAACCTTCTGGTAGTGGTTCTTTACAACCCACTGCTTTTGGCAATGCTTTGCGCAATTGACGAATAGAATAACCTCTGAAACGAATGCCTTCATAAGCATCCAATTCTGATGTTTCCCAAATCATGCTCTTCATACCGCGCATTCCACCAAACATTTGGCTAATAGAAACTTTATCGATTACTAAATCTCCATGTTCTTTAAGCATATCCTTATTTGCTTTGAATAAAGCAAATGCCTTAGCTTGAAATCTTTGTTTTAAAATATCCATTTAATCTTTTTTTGTTGCATATAAATCGACTCTCTACAGAGTTAAATACTGTCTTACCGCAAAATTAACAAATTTTATTAGAATTTCATTGAAGAAGGGTAGACAAATTTTATAGCGCTTCTAAATGTTTTAATTCTTAGCATTTAGATGGATCAACCTACTCCTTTTTCGATTACTTCTATTAACAATATTTGACTAAATATTGTTCCTACAAAAAGGCTTTTTTTTTATAAAAAAATCAAGTTATTTGTTGAGGTTAAATAAGTTTGCATTCCACACCTATCTTCCCCACTCCAATACCTTATATAAATATTGTCCGTAGCCACTTTTTTTGTATTTATCAGCCGCTTGTTCCAACTGTTCTTCGTTGATAAACCCTTGATGATAAGCGATCTCTTCAATACATCCAATTTTGAGTCCTTGACGCTCTTCAATTACCTCGATAAACTGCCCTGCTTGCATCAGTGATTTGTGCGTTCCAGTATCCAACCAAGCCACTCCACGTCCTAATGGCATTACTTTTAGCTTTCCTTCTGCTAAATAATGCTTATTGACATCTGTAATTTCATATTCGCCTCTAGGGCTTGGCTTCAAATTCTTTGCGACCTCAATAACAGAATTATCATAAAAATACAAACCAGGTATTGCATAATTAGATTTTGGCGTCTCTGGTTTTTCTTCTATAGAATAGGCCATATTGTTCTCATCAAAAGCAACAACACCGTAACGCTCAGGGTCTGCCACTTGGTAAGCAAAGACAATTCCACCATCTGGATGATTGCTTTTCTGTAGTAATTCATTTAAATTACTTCCGTAAAAAATATTGTCGCCCAAAATCAAGGAAACGCTATCGTCTCCAATAAAATCTTCTCCCAACACAAAGGCTTGTGCCAAACCATTTGGAATGATTTGTTCTTTATAACTAATCTTACAGCCTATTTGTGATCCATCTCCTAACAATTTTTGAAAATTAGGTAAATCATATTGCGTAGAAATAATTAAAATTTCTCGAATCCCTGCTGACATTAAAGTAGACAATGGATAATAAATCATTGGTTTGTCATACACTGGCATCAACTGTTTGCTAACAGCTAATGTCAAAGGGTAAAGACGTGTTCCCAATCCTCCTGCTAAGATAATTCCTTTCATAAATCTAGTTCGTATATATTATATTAATCTTTCTGGTTTGTCGTTTGTAGTGGCATAACCTTGCTTCACAAAAGCATGCAACTACTTTTGGCATAAACTGTGCATTATAATAAGATTATGAGAGAGATCGGACGATCTATTCATAAAAAATGCTACTAGTTTGCTGTACAAACTTAAAAAAAAATTGAACTACTTAACCAAACACAATAAAATATTATTGTAAATCATTTTATTTTCAGGTATTTTGTCCTTTATGTACAGAATAACAAATCAATCCTTTCGAAAATACAATAAATAAGCTGTACTTTTGTCACGAAAAAGAATAATTGTTTTTTTCAAAATACTATTCTTCGATGATCGGTTTATATATTGTCTGCTTTTAAAATCTTGTACATCAGATACTAAAACGTCAAGACAACTAGCTTCTTTTTGAGAAGATTAGCGAATACTTGAACTGCAATTTTGCCACATTATAAAACCGACTCCTCCACTTTCACTTGTTGATTCTTTTAAAAACTCAAGCAGTAGAATGAAAAAAATATATATTACCTTACTCTTATCAGCTATATTTGTTGGGCTTACGAAGGCTCAAAATACGCTTCCTTGGAAAAAGCGGTTAAAAATGGCTCAAGACTTCCAAAAAGAAGGCGACTACTATCAAGCAGCCGTTTATTACGAAGGCGTTTATGCTGAAAAAAAGGACAAGCCAGAATTTACATACAAAGCAGGAAATTGTTATTACGCTTTGCGTGATTATGCCAATGCGGTCAAAGCATTAGGTCCCGTCAAAGATGATAACGAAAATTACAACAAACCTGGCTACAAATATGCTTCGGCCTTAAAACAAACAGGTCAGCCCGAAAGAGCCAAAGTTGCTTTTAACAAATTTATCAAGAACTATTCTACTGATAACGATGATTATCAAGCCTTAAAAGAAGCTTGCGAAAATGAAATCAAAGGTTGTGACTTTGCTTTAAACGAAAAGACGCATACCAACGAAGCGATCAAAATAGAATTGTTGGATGCTAAAATCAATAGTAACAAAACAGAGTTTGCGCCAATTCCTTTTGATGACAATGTAATTTACTTCTCTTCTTTGGTCGGTGGAACTGCAAAGATTTACCGCTCTCAACGCAGTGGTGATAATTGGAGCCGTCCACAAGTGCCTCAAATTTTTGAAGGGAAGATGGCAAAACCACACTTTGGCAATGGCTCTTTTACGGAAGACAATCAGCACTTCTATTTTACTCAATGTGATTTGCCTGACAAAAAGCCTTCTTGTGCAATTTATATGATGAGCAAAATTAGTGACGACGAATGGTCTGATCCTGTTCTACTTCCCAATTATATCAATGAAGAAGGCGCCAATACAACACATCCTTATGTTGTGACGACGGACGACAAAGAAATTTTATACTTTGTTTCGGACCGAGAAGGCGGTCGTGGTGGGCTAGACATCTGGTTTACCACGCGGGCTGTTGGCAGTTCTAGTAATAATTTTACACTTCCTAAAAACTTGGGTCGAAATATCAATACCACTGGCGACGAAATTACACCGCATTATGATAAAGCAGAAGGTATTCTATACTTTAGTTCTGAAGGGCGTGTTAGTGCTGGTGGATTGGATATTTTTAAATCTAAAGGAGAAAAACTACAATGGGAAGTTGCTCAAAATTTAGGTTTCCCATTAAACTCTGCTGCGGATGATCTGTATTACACCGTAAGTGAAGCGCATGGTGGTGGCTATTTTGTATCCAATCGTTTGGCTTCGAATAAATCAGCGACAACGGATGATGATGTTTTTTACTTTGGAGAAAACAAAATTGTGGTCACTATTAGTGGTATGGTTACCGACGCTGCTTTTCCTGATGCAGGGTCGCTTTCTGAAGTCAACATCAAATTATTTAATGAAGATGAATTGGTGGAAGAACGCATGTTGTCTATTGCTGAATATCGCTTTAAATTGGCTCCCAAAAAACAATATACCATTGAAATTTCTAAAGAAGGTTATAATGTAGCCAGCTTTGATGTTAATACTAGTGATTTTGTGCACTCGGAGGATGTCATCAAAGATATTGCGTTAGAAATACCTAGTGATGAACCTGAAATCATCGACTGGCTTGCTGTCAAAGCAAGAATTGTTCCGCCTGAATACAACTCTAGAGACAATCCTTATTCGTTCCCACAAGAACCTATAGATCCTATTACTGGAGAAGCCTACGAAGGTCCTTACCTAGAGATTTACAATGAGATCAAAGAAGATGTGGCGGATTTGTCGGACGAAAGTAAACTTTATTACGATGGTCCTGATGGCGAATTGTTACCCTTTATGGGAGAAGTCATTGGGAACGTAGACCCTCCTGAAGAAGAAGAACCAGTTATTGACCCTAGAGATAACGTGTATCCTGATAATGATGTCGCTCCAGAAGGAACTGTTTATATCATCCAAGTCGCTGCTGTTCGTCGTTATAAAAGTTATAAATACGAAGACTTAGAGTCTATTGGAAACTTAGCCTTTGAGGACATTGATGGAGACATTCGCCGAGTATTGGTTGTTCCTGAAGAATTGACCGAAGATGGTCTAGAAGGCTTTAAATCTAAAGGAGATGCGTTGAATACACTTACTTATATTATGAATAACACTCGATTTGAAAATGCTTTTGTAATAAAAGTAGTCAATGGAGAGCGTGTTGGAGATGGATTCCGTGGTTGGGATGAGCCAGAAGATGGTACTTCTGAGGTGCCTAATGAAGGAGAAAGTGTTAATGAAGAGTACGAAGGTTTTTAATTCAATCCATTGAACGCATTTAATATAGAATAATTGTTAGAGTTTCAGATCTTGGAAAGCACCTTATAATTTATTCGGGGTCGCCCCAAAATCTGAAACTTTTTAAGTTAAGGTACA
>CACVAQ010000257.1:15781-24692 GCA_902727865.1 uncultured Aureispira sp.
GAGTAATGATATTTTTAATCGTTCCATTTTTTTACGGAGCGACTAATCTCCTATTACATGGATTGAAAGCCCCCTTTCAATCAAGTATTCATCGCATTAGAATGAGCTACTTTTCTAACAAAGAATTTACAGCATGAAAATACTACACACTATTTTATTTATCGCTTTTACCCTTTTTTCTATCACTGCTGTTGCCCAAAATACGCTTCCTTGGAAAAAACGAGCTAAAATGGCGGCTGATTTCGAAAAAAGTGGCGACCTCTACAAAGCGGCCATTTATTATCAAGGTGTTTATGAAGAAAAAAAGGATAAACCAGAATACAGTTTTAAAGCTGGACGATGCTTTTTGAATTTGAGAGATTATAAAAATGCGGTCACTGCTTTAGAAGTAGTTAAGGATGATAATAATAATTCAAAATATGACAAACCTGGTTATAAATATGCTTTAGCATTAAAACAAACAGGGGCTGCGAATAAAGCAAAAGAAGCGTTTAATAATTTTTTATTAGACTATCAAGGTGATGACAAAGAGTTGTATCAAAAATTTGTCGAAAACGAACTCAAAGGCTGTAACTATGCATTAAAAGCACAGCAATACACCAACCCTGCGATCAATATTGAGCATTTAAGCCCCAAAATCAATAGTGCAAAGACGGAGTTTGCTCCAATTCCTTTTGCCAATAATGTTTTGTACTTTTCTTCTACCATCAAAGGGGTGGCAAAAATACATCGAACCGTCAAACAGGCAGACGGTTGGGTCCAACCACAAGTGCCTTCTATTTTTCTGGGTAAAATGGAGCGAACGCATTTTGGGAATGGTTCTTTTACCCAAGATGGCAATCGGTTTTATTTTACACAATGTGATATTATAGAAGGAAAACCTCAATGTGCCATTTATTTAATGGAAAATTTAGGAGACGGACAATGGTCTAAGCCTGCTATTTTACCAAATTACATCAACCCAGAGGAAGCGAATACCACGCACCCTATTGTTGTGACTTCTGACGATCAAGAAATTTTATATTTTTCCTCTAACCGAAAAGGTGGAAAAGGAGGACTGGATTTGTGGTATACGACTCGACCAACAAACAGCAATACTAGTAGTTTTACCTTACCTAAGAATCTTGGGCGAAATGTGAATAGTATTGGAGATGAAATTAGTCCTTTTTATCACAAACCAACAGGAACGCTTTATTTCAGTTCTAATGGCCGTGTCAGTGCTGGTGGTTTAGACATTTTCAAATCTAAAGGAGAAAAACTCCAGTGGGAAGTGGCACAGAATTTAGGTTTCCCGATCAACTCTTCAACCGACGACTTGTATTATACGATTAGTGAAGCGCATGGCGGTGGTTATTTGGTTTCTAACCGCCCTTTTGCCCCTCAACGTTCTAGTACAACGGATGACGATATTTTTTACTTTGGTATTGAAAATATAGACCTCGCTATTTCTGGTGCGATTCGAGATTCCGATTACCCTGAACGAGGCTTGTTGAAAGATCTTAACATTAAACTCTTTCAAAAGACAAGTCTGGGCGATGAAGAATTGATTGATGAACAGATGTTAGCTGTTGGAGAATATGAGTTCAAAAAATTAGCCCCGAATACCTCTTACATCATTTCTGTAGAAAAAGAAAACTTTCAGCTGGCTCTGTTTCCTTTTACAACAGGAAGCCAATCAGAGGAGATTACGAATGACCTTGAGCTAATTGCTCGAACAGATATTGTTTTGCCAACAAGGGTTGACCCACAAGACATTCGTCATTATATTATGGCAAAAAATCACCAGTCGAATAACAATGCCTATCAATTACCTGTTGATCCAATTGATCCCAATTCAGGGGTTGAATATACGGGCGATACGCTTAAGATTTTTTACGAATTAGATGCGATTGCTGGCTTAGGAGATTCTCGAAAATTGTATTATAAAAATGGTAATCCACAGCCTTATCACGAACCCTTAATTATCAGAAAAAAATCAGAAACAATTCCTGTCGTACCTGGCCCCTACCCTCCTAGCCCAATTACGCCCCCTTCTGTCGCCTACAAAATCCAGGTCTCTGCTGTTCGAAAGTTTAGAGCAGACAAGTATGAGGTTTTAAAAGAAATAGGACGCTTGTCAACAGAAAAAATGACTAGCGGTCTCCAACGAATTTTAGTGGTAAATAAAGAATCAAACAAAGAAAACATTGATGGTTTCAAACGCAAATCAGATGCCTTGAATGCCCTTTCTTATGTCTTAAATAGTTCTAAATTTCAGTACGCTTTTGTCATTAAATATGTCGATGGAAAACGAGTTGGAGAAGGTTTCCGTGGTTGGAATGAAGAAGAAGGTTTGGATACTGGAACAAAACCTGATGGACGGATTACGAAGGATGTTTACGAGGGCTTTTAAGGACTCAAAAAACTTCGATCCCCCTCAAGCAGCTACCCTATCTGTGGGATAAAAATCTAAAAACGAATCTGGCTACAATCTAAAAAATAGTAGCCAGATTTTTTATTGTTTAGAAAGCGCCTTTAGTACAGTGTAACAAAAGTTATTAAGTAGTGGGTAAGTATGGTGTCAGACACTTTGAAAGTGTCTGACACCATACTTAAAGCATCCTAACTATTCTTTAGGTATAATTATTTAACTTTTGATCTATTAAAACTTTTGTTACGCTGTATTTAGCTCCCTTTTTTACGTATAAAAAAGCCAATCGCTCCTGCCAACATTAAACCAACAGGTATCCACCACCACCAAAAAGAATGTTTAGAATAGATGGCCACTGGCGCTGTGTCTCCAATTAAAACATAGGCTCCCCAAAAAACAGGATGTGCGATTACGCCATTTGCGTCATCAATATAACTTAATTTGGCTTGTTGTAAGGCAACATCTTTATCCATTCCTTCATATAAATTTTGATAAAAATATTGCATTATTTTTTGCGTAGCGGCATCGTTAATTTGCCAAAGTGTGGTTAAAATACTAGATGCTCCAGCATACATAAATCCACGACCTAAACTCAATACGCCTTCTCCTTTTTGATAACTTCCATCTCCTGTAGAGCAGGCAGATAAAACTAATAAATTGGTCTTCAAATTCAAATTAGATAATTCATATGCAAACAAAAAATTATCCTCTATCGTGTCTCCATTTTCAGTAAACACCAAGCCCGACTTCATAGGAACTCTATTGTTAACGAAACCATGCAAAGCCAAGTGAACAATGCCATAGTTCTCCGAAGATTTTTTAAAGTTCGCTTCTGTTGCCAAAGCTTCCATCCAGAATTGCCCTTTGTACGTTTGTTCCAAGAAATAAACTTCGTTCTTTGCCCCTTCTAATTCTTCCAAATTCTGGCGAAGTTCCATTCGATCTTGAGGTATATTGATAAATGGTTGATGATAAGTTGCAGCCATTCCTAAGATACCGCCATCATTCTGTGGCGAAAGGCTAGGTTGCTTTAGTAAGGCCAACCACAAACTAGCCCGATATTGATAACTAATTTCATAATCCCTTAATAAATAAGGCAAGGCTTTAAAATTAATCGTTTCTGATTCTGTTGCTTGCGTCAACAATACCTCAAAAGGAATATAATGCAACAAAGCATCTGCTGAAATAATTAATTTCTTAGAATCATTGCGTTCTGGTTCTAATAATAGCTGATACAAACGATGACTCAAGCTAGATAAGGCATTAAATTCTTTAATTGTAAAAGATTCTATATCGGATATTTTTGATAATTTCCGTTTTAACAATAGCAAATTTTTAGAAAAATTAGCATTCGGCTCTTCCGTCAAGGACGCTACCCGAATACTTGCGTTTTGGTCGGTCAAACTCAATACATACAAGTTTCTTTTTCCTACAAAATAAGATATAAACGTTGCGTTTTGTTTTGCCAAAACCTCTTGTACAGCCTTAATAGAGGTGATTCTATCTTGAAACTTTAGTGCATAATACTTTGGATAAGATTTTTCTAAATGCTGTTTTAGTTTATCTAAACTAGCTCTTTTTTGAAATAAAATATCTTGAAAAGTAGCGATATTAAGTGTTTTATTTTTTCGTTGAGCATCTAGAAATTTAGAGGTATAAATCTTAATATCGTTTCTCAAATCCTGTTCTTCTACTCGAAGACTATCGGGTACTCCACCAAAACTTTGCGCTAAATTTTCATTTAAGGCTTCGGACAAAAGGATCGCTTTACTCTTTTCTATCAGCGCAAACATTTCTTCTAGGTAAGCTTCATTTTCTGATGCTTGGTACAAACTCCAAATAGCTTCTAAGGAATATTCGTAGATTTTAGGGGCATAATTCAATAATTTTTGTTTGGCTTCTTTAGTCGTTAACGTCTGTCGAATTTCGTCCAACAAGACTCTAGCTTGTTGGCTTGTGGTATAAAAATCTTGTTCGTTTTTCACATTTCCTCCATGCTGCCTCTTCCAATAGAGCAAGTCCAATTTTTTAGTCAAAGTAACTAAAGCATGTGGTTCATCTTTGGTATAAACAACGAGCTCATTAGCGTCTTTGTTTTTTAATAAATCCAAGGCACGATTGTACAAACGGAGTGCCTGATCTACTTTTTTTTGTTGAAACCAATAATCCCCTCTTATCGTCAATGTTTTGGCAAAGAATGCAAATTGAGAAGCATCCCTTCTCTGAGTCAAAAAATGCTCTAAATTCAGGTAATTCGAGGTATCATTTGTCATGGTATAATACTGCATCAAAGGGTTCATCACCATATAAGAGCCTTGTCCTTGTGCCAGTAAGTGTTCTAAATTTTCATCCAGCACCGCCACATAAGGGGCTGCTTTTTTGATATTTCCATGCTCTAATTCAATTCCCAACAGGCCGCTATAAACATAAGCGTAATTAATTTTGGCGTAGATATCTACGTTTAGACGTTCTTTGGGAGGTAATAAGTCTTTGGCTTCTAAAAAGCATTTTTCTGCTGCTACGTAATTTCCTAATTCTTTATAGATATTTCCAGAACGTGTCAGTTGTTGCAAATACAAGCTTTCTTCTATTGTTTTTGATTCTAATATTTTACTTCCATGTTCCAAGGCTCTGTTCAAGTCTTTTTTACGCAAGTACAACTCAGACAAACTTGTATAAATACGCCGTTTATCTTTTTCATCAAAAACTTCTGAATGAACAACTTTTAAAAAGTACGTTGCCGCCTTTTCAAAGTTTTCTTCTACCCCCATAAAATGATTTCCTGCCACTAAAGCATATATTATTTGCTCCTCTTTTTCCATCTTATTCCAAGCAGCCATCAATTCATCATAATATTGACCAATATAAGGAAACTCATCTTGATTATAATAAGAGTTTTCTGCTAATTTTTTTGTTACAAGCCCCCATTTCGCCCATTGTTCTTGTTGCTTTAGTCCTGCTCTAAAATCGTCCAAAACGACATAGATTCCATTTAACTCTTCCTGCTTTACTGTTTTTGTAAGCGTCCGTAAACTCAAAGCATTACCGATTATTTTTTTGCCTAAAACATCATAGAGCTTCACTTTTTCATCATAAGTCGATTGTTCAAAAAACAAATAGAGTTGAAAAAAATCGGAGACGTCCCATTTATAAGAAGGCTTTTGGTTCGCTAATTTCTCCAAACCAGCTAGCCCCTCTTTTTCTATAATTTGAGCTACTTTTGTTTGACCAAAACAGTTCATCGAAAAAGTAATCAGTAAAAATACAGCAAAAAGTAGTTTATAAAACATAGTATGGCCCTGCTATTTGAGGTTCAATAAATTTTCCTTTCTAATTTACTATATTTATTCTTTGTCTAAGGCAAAAGTTTTTATTATCTAAAAAAAATCTGCCTAACACTTCATTAAATTCCAGCAGCTATTACAATCCAATGATAGCTAAAAAAGGTTAATACGAAAGATCGCTTTGCTTAGTTCGGGTTTTCCACGACCACGGAGTAGCAGCGCAGCTAAGTATCGAATAAAGCGGATCAAGGGCTAAATAGATTCTCAAAATTTAGCACAAAAAATGCTCCTCAACATTTCTGTCAAAGAGCATTTATTTATTTTATAATAAGGAGGAAATGTAATTCCAAGTTATTTATTATTTCTGTTTGTAACAGACTATGCGTCGGTCGGTTCTACTACTTCTTCTTCTTCAAATGCCCCCGTCAACTTAGCCCGTATTTTAGCTTCCACCTCGGCTGCAACTTCTGGGTTATCCAACATAAACTGTTTTGCAGCTTCACGTCCTTGAGCAATTTTGCCCTCGCCATAACCATACCATGCACCGCTTTTAGATAAGATATCAAACTCAGTACCTAAATCTACAATTTCACCACTTTTAGAGATTCCTTCTCCATACATAATATCAAATTCTGCAATTTGGAACGGAGGAGCCAATTTATTTTTGACCACTTTCACTTTAACGTGATTACCAATTACTTTACCTTCTCTATCTTTAATTGCACCACCAGAACGACGGATATCTAAACGCTGAGAAGCATAAAATTTCAAGGCATTACCACCAGTTGTTGTTTCTGGGTTACCGAACATCACACCAATTTTCTCACGCAATTGGTTAATGAAGATACAACAGCTATTTGTTTTACTAATTACAGAGGTTAACTTACGCATCGCTTGTGACATCAAACGTGCTTGAAGTCCCATTTTAGAATCTCCCATTTCGCCTTCAATCTCACTACGAGGAACCAAGGCAGCAACCGAATCTATTACTAAGATATCAATTGCCCCAGAACGGATCAAACTTTCAGCAATCTCTAAAGCTTGCTCCCCATGATCTGGTTGTGAAAAGATTAATTCATCTACATTAATACCAAGTCCTTCAGCGTAAAAACGGTCAAAAGCATGTTCTGCGTCAATAAATGCAGCAACACCACCCAGTTTTTGGCATTCAGCAATTGCATGTAAAGCAAGTGTTGTTTTACCAGACGATTCTGGTCCATAAATTTCTACCACACGACCTTTAGGAAAGCCACTCGTACCTAAGGCTACATCTAAGGCTACCGAACCCGTAGAGATGGTCTCTACTTTTTCAACTTGATGATCTCCCAAACGCATTACAGCCCCTTTTCCATAGGTTTTCTTTAGACGATCTAAAGTTGTTTGTAATGCTTTTAATTTATTGTCGTCTTTAGAAGTGTTCTTTTTGGCCATTCTATTTCTAGTTTTGTTTTTAAAAAAAAATGTTCTACAACATTTTGTTTTAATTGTTATTGTTGTCAAGTATAATACAAATGTAAGCTAAGATTTTACAGTTTGCAAGTTTATTATACTCTTTTTGCAAAAAAATGTTTCAACAACTTGTTTAAAAGTTAAAAAATAAATGCTTTTGTTTCTAAATCAGCCTCTTTTTTCTATTTAAAAGAACTTTTAAATAGAATAGCCCTTAATTAGGACGCAAATTGTTAAATCAATTTTAAAGAACAAGCAAAAAAAGAAACAAAAGTCAATCCTATAAAAATTATACTATGAATCTTGACTTAGTAGTTATATTATCCTTAATTTTGTCGTAATCTAGAAATTAGAACAACTATTCTTGTGTTATCTGCATCTAGATAGATAACAGACTATTTCGATGACAAAATTCAAACCATTTAATCTAATGCAGCATTATTTAAGCTTTATTATTGCCACCCTATTCTTAATTAGTAGCGCTTCTAGTTGTACCCAACAACAACGTGCTAGTATTGCAGTGACGCCAAGTGCCTACGGAAAAGTAGATAATATAATGGTTATTGCAGATGAATACACTTGGACAACCACCATTGGAGATACCTTTAAAAATTATTTCGAAGCACTTTACCCTGTTACTCCCCAACCAGAACCTATTTATGATTTGCGTTACAAAACGCCCAAACAGTTTAACGAAGGGAAAGTATTAAGAACACATCGAGCGATTCTTATCATGGGCGCTTTGGACGATATGAATGATCCTGCTAGTGCTGAAATTAGAAAGGCAATTGGTCCTGAAAATGTCGAAAAAGCAAAAAATCAACCCAGCTATAGAGTTGCTTCTCATAAAGATCGTTGGGCAGAAGGTCAAACCGTTGTCTATTGGTTTGCTCCAACAAGAGAAGAACTACTTAAGACGGTTAGCAAAGATTATCAAGAAGTTATGAAGCAATTTAATAAAGCAGATACTGATTTTTTTATTCAGCAAATTTATGCTCCAGGCTCTAATGTGGATGCCACGAATGCTATTTTTGCAAACTTCAAGATTGATTTAAAAATTCCTAGAGATTTTGCCATCGCAAACATTGATAGTAATTCTGTTTGGCTCAGAAGAGAAACCAATAAGACCAGTAGCAATATATTTATGACCACCTTACCCCTCGCTGATTCGACAGCGCTTAATCCCGAAAATCACAAAAGAATTAGAAACCAGTTGACAAAAGTCTATTTCTCGACGCATATTGAGGATTCTTACATGCAAATTGACGACCGAGTACTGCCTATTTATTATCAAGAAATGACTTTTGATAATAAAACAGCCTTACAAGCTAGAGGTTTGTGGGGAATGGTGAATGATTTTATGGGAGGTCCTTTTGTCACCTATATGATAAAAGATCCTGCTAATAATAGAGTGATTATTTTAGATGGGTTCATCCATGCTCCAGGCCAGAAAAAACGCCCAGAAATGCGCAAATTAGATATGATTTTTTCTACCTTTTCTTCTTAAGAACTCATGTTACGCAGGATTTTTTTTATTTACTACTAAAACCTATTGTTACTTATTTAAGCTATGTTTTAATGTTTAATTTTGAAGGCTTAATTTTTAATGCTCCTTGTACTATAAAGCATTCAAAATTCAACATTAAGCATTCAAAATTAAGAATAGGTTGAGACACAAATTTTGGTATTGTATCGACAAGATCAATTTTCTGCGTAACATCAGGTAAGAAGAAGTTTAGTCTACTTTTTCATAATACAAAAGCTCGTT
>CACVAQ010000258.1 GCA_902727865.1 uncultured Aureispira sp.
TAATATCTAAAATCTAAGAGCGAAGCGATCTAATGTCTAAAAATTTTAATTTCAAAGCTTACTTTTTCTTATTAATGCAAAAATTGTCAAAGAACCAAATAAAAAAAAATAGCACTTCCTTATTGGATGTTGATCTATTTTGGGCTAAATAATGGTAGTTTTGGGGAAGTCGAACTTGCCCAGTCCCTTAATTGAAATTGACCTATGAAATATTTATTTCTTTTTTTTATCCTGTTTTTTTTGCACCAAAATTCTTTTGGGCAAAAGCGGTTCCCCTCTTTTTTTGTAGAGGAGGATTTAATCGCATTAGATTCTTTGTCGGACGATGCCTATAGGAAAGGGGATTATAAGGGGGCTATCGTCTACGGAAAGACCCTTTTGAAAAAAATTGAACTTAGATCGGGTACTCAAGATAGTTCTTATGCCTATTTTGTTAATTATCTAGGTTTTATGAATATGCATATGGGCAATTATGCCGTTGCTGAAAAACTCTTATTGCAAAGTAAGCGTATTTATACCAATATTTATGGCGAGGAACATCAGGAGGTTCTTAATTCTTTAAGTGGATTAGCTGGATTGTATAAAGCAATGGGGCATTATAAAAAAGCAGAAAAAGTCCTCTTAAAAGTAAAAAAAATTAATGCAAAATTAGTAGGAACAGAACATCAAGCCTATGCTGTTACCTTAGCTAGTTTGGGCGGCTTGTATTATTGTACCGGACATTATGAGGAAGCAGAAGCCTTGTATCTTGAAACGAAACGAATTCATGTTAAAGTCTACGGTGCGATTCATGAGGAGTGTAGCAATGTATTAGCAAATTTAGCGAGCTTATATATTGTCACGAATCGGTATGAGGAAGCAGAATCTTTGTATTTAGAAGCGCTTAGTATTGACGAAAAAACACGGGGAGAAAACCATCCTTCTTATGCTCTGAAATTAAATAACCTTGCCGTTTTATATTTTAGAATGGGGCGCGATGAAGAAGGGGAAATCGCTTGTTTAAAAGCCGAAAAAATTCAGGAAAATACACTGGGAGTAGAGCATTCTCAGTATGCCAATAGCTTGACTATTTTGGCTTCTTCTTATCAAAAGCAAGGTCGTAAGAAAGAAGCCGTTGTACTTTTTTTGAAGGCTAGAGCGCTTTTAAAAAAAACATTGGGGGTCAATCATCCTAAATATGGGCAGGTACTACTTGATTTGGCGAAGGTCTATTTCGAAATGGGCTGGTATTATGATGCGCTTTTATTGGAATTAGAATCCTTAGAAATTACGACGAATAGACTAGGAGTGGAGCATCAAGATTACGCAGCTTGTTTGAATGCCTTGGGGCAAACTTATTTGAAGCTTAATCAAATGCCTAAAGCAAGAGATTTTTTAGCGAAAGCTTTGCAAGCAACATCTGGTTTGAATATAAGTGTTGTCATTACAGAGGAGTGGAAAGATAGTTTAATCACGGCAAATTATTTTTCTATCGCGCACATCAATCAAGCCTTGATTAGTTTGAATCATTTGTATTTATTATTAGAAAAAGAAGCACCTAAAAGCAGACAAGCCAAGCAATTGATTTTGTCTAAATTGGCACACGGTTTATTTGACAAAATAAGAAAATTACACACCAATAGTACTAGTAAGTTGAGAATGCTAGGACGTAGTGAAAAATGGACTTCGAGAGGCTTGTATTTGTTGGGACAAGCAGGGCAAGTCGAAGAGGCTTTTGACTTAGCAGAAGCAAGTAAATCGGTTTTGTTACTAGAAGCAACCAAATCCGAAAAAGCCTATCGTTTGGGGGATTTGCACGATTCTTTGATGCTTAAAGAGAAGCAGTTGTTTAAAGAAAGAGATCAGTTACAAGCAAATATTATCAAAAAACGACCCAAAGTGGAACAAGATAGTTTGCGAGTGTTGTTGAATATTGTTCACCAAAATATTCGTTCTTTTGTGGGGGAATTGGAAGAGAATAACCCTAATTATGCACAGCTGAAATATAAGAACAACAATGCTAAGTTAAGAGAAATTCAAGCTTTATTAGAACCTAAAACAGCTTTGTTGGAATATGTGGTGACCGATTCGATTTTGTACTTGTTTTATATGGATAAGCATAAGTATAAAATGTTGCCTCAGCCGATTCGACGAGGAAGGCTAAAGACCCAAATTCATCAATTGTATAGTGCTTTAAGAGATTATGCCTTATTTGTTAACCAAGAGGAAAAATCTTATGAAGCCTACACTCGCCCGGCACATTGGTTTTATAAAAATTTGATAGCCCCTATTATAGCAGATGCTGTCGATATAAATCATTTTATTATTGTTCCAGATGGCGAGCTAGGCTATTTGCCCTTCGAAACGTTTCTGATACAACCAGCAAAACAAGGCGCTCCTAATTATAAGGATTTAGAATATTTGGTCAAACATTATAAGATTAGTTATAATTATTCTGCAACCTTGTGGAAGGAAAATAAACAACGTAAAAAGACAAGAAACAATGGTCAAATGTTGGCAATGGCAGGCAATTATGATCTACAGTTAGACAGCTCAAAAAAACACTTCAGATTGTCCAATTATTATCGGAGTCGAAGCGGATTACAGCCTTTGGATGCGGCACAAATAGAGGTGCATGTTTTGTCCGAAGAGTTTCAAGGCTATTTTGGATTTGACACAGGAGCTTCCGAGCGTTTGTTCAAAGAGAAAGCAGGAGATTATGCCGTGATTCACTTGGCAATGCATGGTTGTTTGGATAGCAAACATCCTATTTTGTCTAGTTTGATTTTTACAGAAGATGGCGATAGTTTGGAGAATAGCCTCTTGCAAGCCTATGAAATTTCTAACTTAAAGTTAAATGCCGATTTAGTGGTGTTATCTGCTTGTGAAACGGGGTATGGTACGTTTGAAAAAGGAAATGGAATTGCTTCTTTAGCCCGTTCTTTTATGTATGCTGGAGCGTCTTCTATGGTCGTCACCCTTTGGCCGGTCAATGATTATGTCACTTCTGAAATTATGAAAGAGCTGTATTCTAACCTAAGTAATGGCATGACAAAATCGGAAGCCTTGCAACAAGCAAAATTGAAATTTATGGCAAGGGCTTCTGTCATTGGTCAACATCCTGCTTTTTGGTCGCCTTTTGTTTTGATTGGAAATGACGAACCGATCCAAATTATGCGAAAGAGCCATGCCTTTTTCTGGGCGATGGTTTTGGCTGCTTTGGCTATTGTAACAATCGGAGGCGTCTGGTTTTGGAAAAAGAGGTCTTAAGGGCATTTTATGAAAATCCAAACAGCATCAGCGCCCCCACTTTTTTAGCAGAAAAACGAGATTTGAGGCGCAAAAAAGCAAGGGAGTATTAACTATTAATAGCGATCATAATTCTTAGATTTACTCTGATGAATCAACTTGATAGCATTTTTCTCAATTTTAAAATACTGAGAACCAACCTTAAAGGCGCTGCCTTCTTCTTTTTCTGACAAATCCGTAATGTCTTCATTTAGGGTGTGAATAGAACCTTTCGTATAACGTGCCAAATAGATATAATCTAGATTGACAACATCGCCTTTTGCAATTCCGCAAATGATGATACGAACAGGTTTGCCGAGCTTCATCAATCGAGGAATCAATCGAAAATCTCGAATTCTTGAAAAGTTATCCGCAACCAAAACAATCCCCTTACAATTTGGGAATTTCTTGATGCCATAAAGGATCGCTTCTACGTCATTCTCTGGTGCTTTGCCACCTTTTCCCTTGCGCATGGCCTCAAAAGCCATTTCTTGAATTTCTTCAACATTGTCTGCACTCGTATAATAACAACCGCCCGAATAGCCCAAAGGGCCATCAGGTTTGTGATCGCCATCATTAAAAAACACAAATTTTTCTGTCGTATTGGCTTTGATGTGTCCCCGCAAAAAGAGCAATGTTTGCGTCAAATAAGGGTGCATACTTCCCGTGACATCTTGTACAACGACATGATCTTCCCAGCGTCCAAGTGTTCGATTTAGGACCGAGTAAACGACAGAATCATTGGTCATTTCTGCAATGATTTTATCGGGTTCTACAGCCGCCTCTAGATCAGGCACTTCTCGTTCCGTTATTTTCATTTCTCTAATTTCTTTAAAACGGTATTCCTTCGGGCGCTTGCGACCGACGGTTTTAAAGCGTTTGCCTTTTTTGCGACCAGCTCTATTTTTAGACAGGTACAAGCCTGTCCAGAAACGTTTCCGAATAGTAGTATAGGTAGTGTCTTGAATAATTTTAGTTGCCGTAGATTTGCCGAGTAAGGTTTTAATTTGAGCAACCTCTTCATTCGTTTCTAATATTTTAGTTTCGGGTTCGTCTACCCTTGTATCCATAGCGGTGCTAATGGTAATCCCGTTTTTAGTGGTCACTCGATGAGGCTTGAGATAAATGACAAAACCATGAAAGTACGTTTGTGCTTCGTCATAATCCATCGTGCCATTTTGCGCCATTAAATTCCAGTCAATCAGGTTATTATTAAAGGCCTGCGGAAAGAACTGTTGAAAGATCTCATAACGCTCCTTATTTAACTGCACTTGATCAAATGATTCACTTCTTCTAAAAACAGTATAGACTAAATCAATTCGCTCTATCATGGTATCTCTAAGCGTGTAGAATAAGTCCTTGTCCTTCTCTGTAAACAAAAATTTGGAGTAATTCATCGGCAAATAAATGATGTATTTACTTTCTCTGGAAATATCATACTTTGCCAACTCAAATTCTTTGGCTTTAGACAACATTTCGGGAGAGATTACGACACTGTCCATTTGTTGGCTATAGACCATTGAGTTTAGTAATACAAATAGGAACACAATTAAATAAATCTTCATAGCAATTTAAGTTTTGGAACAATAAGAGCTTCTTGGGGATTTAAAATATTACATTACTCCGTTGAAAACCCGAACTAAGCG
>CACVAQ010000259.1 GCA_902727865.1 uncultured Aureispira sp.
CCCATATTCCTCAACCAATTTCCTCGGCTTCATTTTACTCAAATTAAAACTAAAGGTAATTCGACGATAAAAGGCTGTTCCGACAAATGATTTCACCTTGTTTTCAATTGTATCTGTTCCAAACAAAGGCAAATAAATCCCTGCTGCGCCATCCAAAATATCAAGCATAAAACCACCACTAAGCATCAAACCATCGGCAAAACTTGGATTCGTTACAGTAACATTCGTGATGTAGTGATAGCCAATATCTAAGAAGGGTTTCAACTTAAAAAACTTCGTTCTGAAGGGTAACTTAAGCGGAATATCGGAAGTTAAGTTCATAGCAAAAATAAAGGTATTACTTGCTCCTGCTCCAATAATTGGCTCAATAGCCGTCTTGAAGCCCCCTTCTCGAAGAGAAATTTGTTGGGCCAAAGCATTTTCAGTCTCTTGGCGCCCCATGATATGGTCATCATAATGATAATCCGTTCGGTTTCCAGCGATTAACAACAAAGGAAATTGCCCAAAACGTCGATCGCTGTGCATTAAAAAGCCGCCCGTAAAAATTCTTAGATCAACCGCCCATAAAGCACTGTACATAAATTTAACATTGGCTTCTAAACTCAATTTCAAATAGTGTTCTCGGCCATCTAATCCGTCGTCATAATTTGCATATTCTAAGGTTGTTAAAAGGTTAATTGGCGTTTGTGCTTGCTGATTGGTGTAATAATGACTCAAACGATGCGTGCTTCTCCAAGTGGTTTCTTTTCCTAAAAAGGAGTAGGTCGTCACGCCAGCACTATCCCTTGAACCACTCACCTGTCCCTGTTCCTCCAAAATAAAGGCATTTTCAAAACGGAAAAGATGGCGTTCTTTGCTAATATCTGACGTTTTTGCCAGTTTCAATTCTAGAAAAGGTGTGATTTTATAAAACCGTTCTTTGTAAGCGTACGGTCGTTCTTCGGTATAGCGTTTTAGTCGTTTGTGAAAGGTTTTGAAGCTCAATCCTTGCGAAAAGCGATGCTTTTTGATATAGCTGTGGTGTGTCAATTCGCCCATTCCTGTAGCAGATAAGGTAAAGGTTGAAAAGTAAGGCAAAACCGTATATTCCCATTCTGGCTCTGGTATCGGTAAATTATAAGCCGCTGCTCCAATCATTAATCCATCATACAAATTAAAGCCTAACAAAGGCATAATATTAATACGTGGTTTAGCAGAGGTCCTAAAATCATCAAGAAATTTAACTTTAATAGGTGCTCCTTTTTTGAATAAGCCGTAATTTCTAATTTCATTGTTGTTTCGATTGATTTCTGGCATTTCCTCTTCTGCATCAATTTTATAGGCGACGGCATTTTTTTCCGTCATTTCTACCGTCGTATCCGCTCCTAATGCCAAGGGACCGATCCATATTTTTTCAAGGACATTATTTTCTTTATCCAAGGCAGACAAAGAAACGGGTGCTGGCACTTGCCCTTTATTTTTGATTGTAATAGAAGCCTTATTGTGTTTATTACAACAGCTATGCCCTGTCGAAGCATAATCAATGTGTTTGGTCGAATTAATCACATTATCAAAAAACCAATCTAAGTCTTTGGTACTTTCTGCTTTAAAAACAGCTCTTAAATCAGCAGGGCTTGGATGTTTAAACTTCCAGGTTTCATAATATTTTTTGAGAATACGATCCAACTCTTCTACGCCCAAGTATTCTTGTAAATACCGAAACGCTAGCGTCGGTTTAGCATAGGCACAAACATAATAATTAGCATCCGATAAATCTTGAGAGCGACTTTCAATCGCTTCATCTTCGTACTTTTTTGCTTGCTCCAAATAAACCCAATACTCTGCGTTTACATTGAGCTTATACTGAGCCGTCATGTATCTAGCATCCAGATACGTATTCCATCCTTCGTCCATCCAAGGGTGATCCCGTTCGTTGCTCCCTAATATTCCATAAAACCAATTGTGTCCAACTTCATGTATAATTACATTCTCTAATAAAATAGGAAACATCGAGCGACCAATCACCGTTATCATAGGGTATTCCATATCTTGTCCTTCGTAATTTCCTTGCACGACGGTTACCGATTCATAGGGGTATTCCCCTACAATCTCCGAATAAAATTCAATCGCTCGGTTGGTATATTCCAAAGCTTTTTTGTTCCAAAGAATAGCTTCTCCATTGGTGAACATGGTATAGGTTTCGATTGACCGACCAGATTTTAGTTCGACATTACTTTTTTGTACATGATACCGTTTGTCCGCAAACCAAGCAAAATCGTGTACTTTCTCAGCGGTATATCGGATCGTCTTTTTCTTTTCACTAGATGGAGGGAATGGATGCTCTTGAAAATAGAGGGATTCATAGTCGATCTTTTTAGAGGCAGCTACCTTTTGTTCTAAAAATTCTTTTTCCGATTCGGTTTGTAAATCTCCAGTTGATCCGACCACATAATTTTCGGGTAAGGTGATCGACACATCAAACGAACCAAACTCAGAATAGAATTCTCCATTCTCTAAATAAGGCATTGGATGCCATCCATCCCTATCATAGACGGCTGGTTTGGGGTACCACTGGCAAAGCATATACGCTTGATCTATATGTGCTAAGCGAGAAAAATCGCCAGGAATTTTTACTCTAAAAGGCGTTTTGATCGTTACGGTCTCTCCTGGTGCTATCGCTTGGGGTAAATTTAATTGTGCTATATCAGGATTTTCAAAATCCTCTTCCCATTTTAGCGCTGCTCCATTACAAGAAAATTCAAGTTGATCTATAAATCCTCTGTCCTCTTTTTTGCTAAAATGAAACGTTAAGCGGTCTTTGTTCAATAATTGTTTGGCAAAAGCAGTTTGTTGATTTTTATATGCATTGGGCCATAAATGAAAGTACAAATAAGACAAAGTGTCAGTTGAGTTGTTGGTATATTTTATTTCAATATCGCCTGTTAAAAAATGATTTACATCATCTAATTCCACTTCAATTTTATACGCTACTTCTTGTTGAAAATAGGCTTTATCTTGGGCGATTAAATTACTAAAAAATAGGGCTAACAAAGGAATTAAGCCATAATTGAGCGTTGTTTTTTTAAGCTGATACATAAGGGCAGTTGTTATAAAAATAGTCAAAGAATACAAGGAGTCAGGTGCTTCTAGAACTAAGTTACAAATTTATTTTTTGCCAAATCCGATTCAAGAAGAACTAGTGGTATAAGGTTTGACTTAACAGGAGTAGAGACATGCTATTTGCACTAGAAAAATGGTCTTAATACAAAATATAAACCATGTAGTGACAAATAGGTCTTGACTATTGTTTTTTTTAGTTGTATCTTTAAAGAGTAGTACGTAAGTTGTACTGCTAGATTATTTTCATTGGTTCTGAACATTTTACTTGTCGTTCATGGTCGGGGAAATTTTGCATTAGAGTTGTTGAGCCTTCGGGCCCTAGATGATGTATTGTAAAGAACGTACTTTGTGATTTTTTTAGCGCAGTATTGTAAAAAGAGGTACTCTTAGAGTATCATTCGAAACCCAAACAAATTAGATGGAAGCACATGACTATAATGGGGAACATCAACCAGATTTGAAATTGCTGGTCCAACGATATGAAGGGATGTTAAGAGAAGGTGGTATTTCCTTTTTAGAGGTCGATAGTTTTTTAATGCTATCGGATTATTACGAAGAAGGAAATGACTTCAAAGGTGCTTTAGTAGCCCTAAACCATGCGATGAGTCAGCATCCTTATTCTGCCTCTTTATACGTCAGAAAAGCACAAATTTTTTCGGAACAAGAGCTCTACGAAAAAGCCTTTGAGGCTTTAGACGCTGCCAAAATTTATGAGCCTTCTGACTTAGATATTTACTTGACAAAAGCAGACATCTATATGCGGCTATTTGACCAAGACAATGCAATCAAGGTCCTTCGTAAAGCAAAAGAATATGCTAGTGGTGAAGAGTTAGGTGATCTTTATGTTTTGGAATCTACGATTTATGAAACAAAAAAAGATTATATCAATGCGCTTAAATATTTGAAGCAGGCACTTCGCAAAGATCCTGAGAATGAAATAGCCTTGAGTCGTATTGCTGGTATTTATGACCAAACTCAAGAATATGCAGATGCCATTACCTTTCACTTAAATTTTGTCAATCAAAACCCGTATTCGTATTGGGCTTGGTACAATTTAGGTTTGGCTTATATGTACTTGGGCTTAATCGAAAAAGCAACAGAAGCATTTGATTATGCGATTGTTATCAACGAGCATTTTGAGCCTGCCTATCATTATTATTTGGATTGTTTGATTGGATTGGAACGCTTCGATACGGCTATGCGCTATTTAGAAGAGTATTTAGATTTGTTTGAAGCAGATCCAGAAATTTGGTATCGCTTAGGTCAATGTTATGAGCACAAAGAAGATTATGTAAAGGCACGTAATTATTACAGCCAAACGCTACAACATAGCAGCTTAAACGGGCGAGTTTATTATAGTATTGGCAATTGTTATATAGAAGAAAATGAGTGGTACTTGGCCGAAAAGTCTTTGTTGGAAGCCTATGCTGCTGATAAATTTAATGCCGAGTTTTGTCTTTCTTTGGCAGACACTTATGATGCCTTAGAAAATTCTGATAAAGCGCATGAGTTTTATCACAAAGCCTTAGCCATTGAGCCTAAAGAAGTCAGTCATTGGATACACTATATTGAGTTTTTGATTGACGAAGAAAGCTATGCCGTGGCGATAGAAATGTTGGATGAGGCTAAAGAGTATGTTGAAGATCTTTTATTAGATTTCACGCTAGCTGCGGTCTTAATTCAGTCGGGACAACGCCAAGAAGGGTTTGTTGTTTTGGGGCAAGCACTTTCCGAAGATTATAATATGCACACCTACATGTATCAAATTGCGCCTAAATTGGCAAATGATGCAGCGGTAACGAC
>CACVAQ010000260.1 GCA_902727865.1 uncultured Aureispira sp.
AATGTAAGAGTGATACCTTATACAAAATTAATTCCAATAATATCTGCAAAAGTAAGAAAAAAGCTTTGTTTGAGCTAAAAAATAGGATTCATTCAATAAACAGAAAAACTTTTTTACTGTTTATGTTTATATGTATTATATTCGCAAACTTTGATGTACTTATAGTAATTCAAGGCATTGAAAATAGACTGTTATAAGAATAAATAGTAGTCGAACAGACCAAAAAGAAGAAGAATGAGCTATAGAAGTTTAAACGATTGTGTAAAGGATTTAGAGAAGCATGGAAAGTTGTTACGAATTAAGTCAGAAGTCGATCCTAATTTGGAAATGGCAGAAATTCATCGCCGCATCTTTGATGCAAAAGGCCCTGCTATTTTGTACGAAAATGTGAAAGGAAGCCCTTTTCGAGCGCTTTCTAATTTGTATGGAACCAAAGAACGGACTCGTTTTTTATTTCGTCATACCTTGGAAAATGTTCAAAAGGTCATTGCATTAAAAATTGATCCGATTCAATTGCTCAAAAATCCAGGAAAGTATTGGAAAGCACCTTTTACCGCCTTAACGGGTTTGCCCCAAAAGGCTCGTTTTAGCAAGCCCATCTTATTTGGCGAAACAACAATTAGCGCATTGCCGCAAATTAAATCTTGGGGAATGGACGGCGGAGCCTTTGTCACCTTGCCACAGGTCTTTTCAATGGGACCTGATTCTAAAGATATTATGAAGTCTAATTTAGGGATGTATCGAATCCAATTATCTGGAAACGATTATCAAATGGACAAAGAAGTTGGGCTGCATTATCAATTGCATCGTGGTATTGGCGTGCATCACAAGGCGTATAATGATTCTGACAAGCCGTTTAAGGTCTCTGTTTTTATAGGCGGCCCTCCATCGAATGCTTTTTCAGCGATTATGCCTTTGCCAGAAAATTTATCTGAATTGACGTTTGCTGGTTTGTTGAATGGGCATCGTTTTCGATATTTTGAACAACATGGACATACCTTGTCTGCGGATGCTGATTTTTGCATTACAGGAACGGTTGTGAAAAACAAGAAAATGCGAGAAGGACCTTTTGGCGATCATTTGGGCTATTATAGTTTAGAACATGATTTTCCAGTACTAGAAGTGGATAAAGTTTATCACAGAAAAGATGCTATTTGGCATTTTACCGTAGTGGGACGACCACCAGCGGAAGACTCTAATTTTGGATATTTGATCCACGAACTGGTCAAAGAGTTGGCGCCACAAGAGTTTCCTGGTCTAAAAGATATTAATGCCGTTGATGCAGCAGGCGTGCATCCTTTGTTGTTGGCGATTGGAAGCGAACGATATATGCCCTTTAGAGAGCGTCGCCCTGAGGAAATTTTGACCATTGCCAATCATTTATTAGGAAAAGGGCAAACGACTTTAGCTAAGTATTTATTTATTGCCGATCACAGTGATGATCCCAAATTGGACACGCACCATATTGAGCATTATTTTAACCATATTTTGGAACGGGTAGATTGGACAAGAGATTTGCATTTTCAAACCAAAACGACTATAGATACCTTAGATTACTCTGGAGATGGATGGAATTCAGGCTCAAAATTAGTAGTCGCTTGTTGTGGGGACAAAAAACGCTCTTTAGATGCTACTTTGCCTGAGAATTTTGATTTGCCAATTGGCTTTTCCAAACCTAAATTTGTCCAAAAAGGAATCTTAGCCATTCAAGCGCCTCCTTATACCGACCATGAATCAGGACAAAAAGCAATTCGTCACTTGGAAAGTTATTTGGAGCGTTATGAAATGGAACATATTCCAATGGTGTTGGTCGTGGATGATAGCGATTTTGTGACACAAACACTTAATAATTTTGTTTGGGTGACTTTTACCCGTTCAAATCCTTCTCATGACATTCATGGCCTGCGTAGTTTTGTGGAACACAAGCATTGGGGCTGCCGAGGTTCCTTGATTTTTGATGCCAGAATTAAGCCACATCATGCGCCTCCTTTGATTGTAGATGAAAAAGTGAAATTGAAAGTAGATAAATTGTTCTCAAAAGGGGGAGAGTTGTATAAAAAGGCTTAATTTGTGCGTTTTGTCAAGTAGGTTTGCTAGTATTTTATTTTTCATGTAATAAATTTAGTTAGCTCTGCTGCTATTTATTCCCTTTGGTCATGAGCGTTTTACGCTTTAGTGGGCTGCTTTTTGGCGAGGATTATTTAAAAACGCAGCATTGAATCCTAGAACGAAGCCGCAAAAAACGATCTGAAAATAAGAATGAATGATATGAAAAATGCTTTTTTTATTTTAATACCTTTGATGAGTTTCTTATATTGTTGTAATACGGGGCCTGCCAATGAAGAAGTTGACGAAGATGGGGAAATTATTACAGAAGATGAGTTTACCAAAGGGGAAATTGACTTAGAGGACACCCTCCATTTAGCAGAAGGCAAAATTCCAGAAAATTGGATTAAAATGTCTTTGTTGGACAATGGATACTATGTTGGTTTTCCAAAAGAGCCTACCCGAAAAGAACGGAAAAGTAGCCGAAGAGTAGATTATAAATTAAAAAGAAGTAAATATCGCTTAAGCTGTAATTTAACGGATTTGTCGGAAGAGCCTTCTTTTCAAAAAAATAAAGGAGATCGAAGTGGATACTATAAGGCGATTGTGGATGATTTAGCCGAAGGAATTGATGGTCTTGTCGAATCACAAGGCTCGTTTTACAGCCAAGGCATTTATGAGGGCGTTAGAGCAACGATTGTTGCAGAAGATGTTCGAATTTATTTGCAATGTATCGTGATAGAACCCATTTTGTATACCATGAGCGTTACTTTATTCGCTGACGAGAAACCAATTTATTTGCAGCTTAGAGATAAGTTCTTTTATTCTTTTGGTAATGACTTGTATCGGAATCAAGTAGAACGAAATAGTCTTGAAGAGAAATAGTTTAGGTTCTTTAACAACTGTTCTCACGAACATTACTTCGTGGAGAACCCGAACTAAGCGTAGCGACCTCTCGGATTAACAAAGGCTCAGCGTAGCTAAATTCTATTAGTTTATTGCATGAGTGCTTCGCTTTGATTACCAATAAGATAGCTTTGAACTGTTAATTTAGTCTAAAATCTAAAAATCAGCTAAGCGCTACCTGTTATTTAAATATTTGGCAAAAACTAGCTGCGCTGAGTCTTCGTTTGTCAAAGAACCATAGTTTATTTGTTAAAAATACCAAACGAATGTTCATGCGTCCCAAAAAAGCTTGGGTCGAAGCCCAAAAAATACACACCCATTTTAATATAATAAGCGTTTAAGGTGCAGCTTAATTATAGTACCTAAACATTATAAGTCCGAGTCTAAAATTATGAAAATACTGTCCACAACACAAACAAGAGAAGCAGATGCTTATACAATTGAGCATGAACCCATTTTGTCAATCGACTTGATGGAGCGAGCGAGTAGAACTTTTGTTGATTGGTTTATAGAAAAGTTTCCGAAAGCACAATTTGAGATGGTTAGCGTTGTTTGCGGCAAAGGAAATAATGGTGGCGATGGTCTAGCAATTGCAAGACTATTGGAAGCGAATGGCTACGATATTGCTATCTTTATATTAAATCTGACGGATAAAATTACGGAGGATTTTAAAACAAATTTAGAGCGTGTCGAACAGCTGCAAGGGCTGAATAAATTGGCCATAAAGGAGGTGACCTCTGTAGAAGAAATGCCCGTTTTTGGCAGAGAAGAAATTCTGATTGATGCCATCATGGGCTCTGGTCTTACTCGTCCTGTAGAAGGAGAGTTAGCGGAAATTTTGAATTATTTGAATGAATGTGAAAATACAGTTGTTGCCGTGGATATTCCAACAGGAGTATTTACCGATACCCCAACGGTAGGGGTTTGTATTGAGGCAGATTATACCTTTGCTTTTGAGTTTCCCAAATTAGCTTTTTTGTTTCCAGAAAACTTTCGCTGTGTTGGCGATTTTGTTTGCCGATCTATTAATTTGGACAAGCGTTATCTTGATGCGGCGGATTCGCCTTATTATTACATAACGCCAAATATGGTCAAGAAAATCTATAAAAAACGAGATAAATTTGCACACAAAGGCGTCTTTGGGCATACTTTGTTGATTATGGGCTCTTATGGAAAAATGGGAGCGGCAATTTTAGCGACACGGGCTTGTTTGCGGGCTGGAGTTGGCTTAGTAACCGTCCATGTTCCGATTTGTGGTTATGAGGTGATGCAAAACGCTGTTCCTGAAGCGATGGTTAGCTTAGATGAAGATCGCTTTATTTTTACGAAAGTTTATGACCTCCCCAAATATTCTACGATAGCCATTGGTTGTGGTTTGAGTACCAAAAACAGAACAAGAAATGCCTTGTGTTATATGCTAAAACACATGAGCAGCCCAACCGTTTTGGATGCAGATGCGCTTAATATTTTAGGACAAAGCCCCGATTGGTTTGAGTACATACCTAAAAATAGTATTTTGACGCCTCATCCCAAAGAATTTGAACGGATGTTTGGCAAGGCGGACGATCACTTTGATCGAAATAAATTGCAACGCGAAAAAGCACAAGAATATGGTGTGTACATCATCTTGAAAGGAGCCAATACTTGTATCGCAACACCTGAAGGCGATTGTTATTTCAACTCAACAGGAAATCCTGGTATGGGAACGGCTGGAAGTGGTGATGTCTTGACTGGAATTTTGGCAGGCTTGCTCGCACAAGAGTATAATCCTTTGGAGGCTTGTATCTTGGGATCTTATATTCACGGATTAGCAGGTGATATTGCTGCTAAAATAGAAAGTGAAGAGAGTTTGACGGCAGGAGATTTAGTGAGTTATTTGGGCAAAGCGTTCTTAAATTTGCGAGCACTATAGCAGTTCGGTTGAATTGCGGCTAGGTCTAAAAAAAA
>CACVAQ010000261.1:0-1234 GCA_902727865.1 uncultured Aureispira sp.
CCCATAGACTTACTTCTCTTGTTTAAAAATAGCAGCCTCTTTTGCTGGAGTTGCAGCGGCTTCCTGCTCGACAACTCCTGTAATATTCAGACGAATGTTAGGGTTCTTTGGATCATTGCTAGTAATCGTAACATACTTCGTAAAGTTGCCTAAGCGATTGGTGTCGTACTTAACCTTAATTTTAGACTTTTCGCCAGGTAAAATAGGTTCTTTAGGCCAAGTAGGGACGGTACAGCCACAACTTTTTTGAGCATTTTGAATGATTAATGGAACGTCTCCTGTGTTGGTGAAAGAAAAGTATCGCTCGCCATTGTCTCCTTGTGTAATTGTGCCATAGTTGATTTTTTGTGTTTCAAAAGTGATTTCTTGAGCAGAGAGATTACGCATCGCAAAAAGGCACAGTAAGAGAATACTGCTGGTGATGAATGTTTTCATAATTAGAATTGTTGCTTTTGAACTAATTTGATAGTTTTAGAACTAAATATTTAGTTGAAAATAGTAAAAAAATATCCCACTCCAATATTGAAGTGGGATTATAATCTATATCGTATAATTATTTTTGTGGCGCTAATGCTGGCTTGGTTACAGGAGCCGGCGCATTTGCAGGAGCATCTACAGTACCCGAAATTTTCAAACGAGTCGTTGTATTAGCTTGTGCATTTGTGGTTAACGTTACATACTTTGTAAAAGCACCCGTACGCTTTGTATCGTATTTTACTTTGATGAATTCACTTTCACCTGGCATGATTGGCTCTTTTGGGTAAGAAGGAACAGTACATCCACAACTTCCTTTTGCAGCAGAGATAACCAATGGACCAGATCCTGTGTTGGTAAATTTGAAATAACGGAAGCCTGTACTAGCATTTTTGATGTTTCCATAGTTCCAATCTGTTGCTACAGTACCTGTTTGGCTCATTTGTGCACCTGCTTTTTCGTCAGCAGAAGCCGCTTTTTTGCAGTCACCTGCATTGTAGTTAACAAATTCCATTTCTTGAGCAGAAACAAAAGAAATTGTGATAAATAGAACTACAAATAGAGAGAATATCTTTTTCATTTTGATGTTAATTTTATGTTGATAAGAATTGCTATAACGTTTATTGATCACTCAAATATAAAAGGAAAGAATTGAAAATCCTAATACTTTAATAGTATCTTAACTAAATCATTAGTTAAAGCCTTGTTTTTATTTATTATCCGTGTATAAAAAGTTTCAATAGATCAAAAATTAAATAAT
>CACVAQ010000261.1:1334-4899 GCA_902727865.1 uncultured Aureispira sp.
AATAGTTAGGTGCTTGAAGTATGGTATCAGACACTTTCAAAGTGTCTGATACCATACTTGCCCACTATTTAATAACTTATTACACACTGTATTTAACTTTATAAATCTTCCAATAGTCAAAGAACTAAGATTAGTTGTAATTAGTTAAACATGTTTTTTTCTTTGGCAGGAGTAGGAGCTGCTTCGGCTTCTACGGTACCAGTAATTTTTAAACGAGTCGTTGTATTAGATGTTGCATTGGTTGTTAAGGTAACATATTTAGTAAATGCCCCCACACGTTTTGTATCGTACTTTACTTTGATATAGCCTGCTTCACCTGGCATAATTGGCTCTTTAGGATAAGAAGGTACAGTACAACCACAACTTCCTTTTGCTGCCGAAATAACTAAAGGAGCCGTTCCTGTATTCGCAAATTTGAAAAACCGAACTCCAGTAGAGGCTTTTTCAATTTTTCCATAATTCCAATCTGTAACGGTTCCTGCTTGTGCTAACTTAGCGCCTTGTTGCTCATCAGTCGTTTTTAAATCTTTAGCTTCTGCTTTTTCTCCATTGTATAGATCAAATTTGATGTCTTGAGCAGCAACCGTAGAAGCAAATATTACTAGGATAGCGAATAGATTAATTAGCTTTCTCATGTCAGATAGTTTGTTTTATTTTTTAATAAAATAATATAAATTATTGGTTAGAACATTATTTTTGGTAAGCCGTAAAATATGGATCTCTCTGCGGCACAACAATAATCTGTATAATTTATTAGTAAAGGTATAAAATTCTGAACTAAATCCCAGTTAATTAATAGTATTTTAACTAAAGCTTTAGTTTGAATGTAACTTCTATACTTCCTATATTCAACAGCTGTGCCAAAAAAAACTTAATTGTCATTTTTTTTTGATTTATTTTTAGAATAGCTTCTATAGGTTCAACTTTTTGTTATATTTTTGTACCCGTATTAAGAATTTTAAATAAGGTATTGCTATAACCCAAGGGGTTAATCTATATATAGTTGTTCAACGAGGAGGCGAGATTTTAACATTAATCTTCTGAAGTTAGCATAACAAAAACGAAAAAAGTATGAGTCAAACTAAAATAAAAAACACTTCTCCTAAGTATTCTAAGAAGTTTCAACAAGAAGCTTTAGAAGATTTCAGAACTGTCTGCGTCAGCCGAGAAGCAAGCTTGTTGGGACGAAAAGAAGTTTTGACAGGAAAAGCTAAGTTTGGCATTTTTGGGGCAGGAAAAGAGGTTGCTCAAGTAGCAATGGCAAGAGTGTTCAAAAACGGAGATTTTCGTTCGGGCTATTATAGAGGGCAAACCTTTATGTTGGCGGCTGGCTTGGCAACGGTTGAAAACTTATATGCTCAGTTGTATGCTCATGCAGATCCAAAGCACGAGCCTTTCTCTGCTGGACGTCAAATGAATTCTCATTTTGCGACGCCTTTGATCGATGAAAATGGAGAATGGTTGGATCATACGGCCACTAAAAATGTAAGTGCTGATATTTCGCCGACTGCTGGTCAAATGGCAAGAGCTTTAGGATTAGCATTAGCTTCTAAAAAATATAAAAATTCGCCCGAATTGGCGACAGGTACTAATTTTTCCAAAGAAGGAAATGAAGTTTCTTTTTGTTGTATTGGAGATGCCAGTACTTCAGAAGGTGTGTTTTGGGAAACCATGAACGCTGCTGGAGTGATGCAAGTGCCTTTGGCTGTCTTTGTATGGGATGATGGATACGGAATTTCTGTGCCCAAAGAATACCAGACAACTAAAGGAAGTATCTCGGAGGCTCTAGCTGGTTTTCAACCAAAGAAAAAAGGAGAAAAAGGAGTTGATATTTACAAAACGAAAGGATGGAACTACGCAGATATGCGTGCTGTTTTTGAAAAAGGAATTGATAAAACGAGAGGAGAACATACGCCTTGTTTGTTTCATGTAGAAGAAGTCACACAGCCGCAAGGGCATTCTACTTCTGGATCACATGAACGTTATAAAGATGCAGAACGCTTGAAATTTGAAAAGGAACAAGATGGCGTGGTTCAAATGAAACAATGGCTGATTGATTCTGGTATCGCAAGTTTGGAAGAGCTAGATGCGCTAAGAAAAGAAGTTAAAAAAGAAGTGCGTGCGTCAATCAAAGCTGCTTGGGCGGCATTTAATGCCTCGATTCAGTTTAACTTAAACAAAGCACAAGATTTATTGACACAAGTGGCGAACGAAAGTTCGCAAGGGGAAGCGGTTACGGCTTTGAAAGAGCAATTAGCAAAAAGCTTAGACCCGACACACAAAGATGTGGTCCAAACGGTTCGTAAAGCGTTGTACTTGATCAAAAAGGAACAAGGAACGGCCATACAGGCATTGGGAATTTGGGCAAACGAATTGGTTGCAGAGAATACAAATTTATATACCTCTAATTTATATAGTGAGTCAAAGTATGCGGCTCTAAATGTTTCAGAAGTACCTGCTCAATATAGTGCAGCGGCTCCGATGAAAAATGGGTTTGAAATCTTAAACGCTTGTTTTGATTATCACTTAACAAATAACCCTAGTCTGTTTGCTTTTGGAGAAGATGTTGGAAATATCGGTGATGTGAACCAAGGTTTAGCAGGAATGCAAGCCAAGCATGGGGAAGCACGTGTTTTTGATACAGGCATCCGTGAATGGACGATTATGGGGCAAGCCATTGGAATGTCTATGCGTGGTTTGAGACCGATTGCAGAGATCCAATATTTAGATTATTTAATCTATAGCCTTTCTGCCTTGTCGGATGATTTGGCAACGGTTCGTTATCGTTCTAATGCGATTCAAAAAGCACCAGCCATTATTCGCACAAGAGGGCATCGTCTAGAAGGCATTTGGCATTCAGGTTCTCCAATTGGCTTGTTATTAAACAGCTTAAAAGGAATTTGCCTTTTGGTTCCTAGAAATATGACACAAGCAGCAGGTTTTTACAATACGATGTTACAAGCAGATGATCCTGCTTTAATCATTGAATGTTTGAACGGTTACCGTTTAAAAGAACAATTGCCTGATAATGTACATGAGTTTACAGTTCCTGTTGGAGTGCCAGAAATTCTAAAAACGGGTACAGATGTAACCTTGGTTACCTACGGTTCTTCTGTACGTATTGCAGAAGTTGCGATCAAACAACTAGAAGCAGAAGGTATTTCTGTAGAGTTGATTGATGTACAATCGTTGATGCCTTTTGATGTCAATCATCTTATTGTAGATTCTTTGAAGAAAACAAATCGCTTGGTTTTGTTTGATGAAGATTTTGCAGGTGGCGCAACGGCTTACATGATGCATAAGATTTTGGTGGAACAGAAAGGGTATTACGCTTTAGATTCGGAGCCTGTAAATATTTATGCCGCAGATGTTCGCCCTCCTTATGGATCAGATGGTGATTATTTCACGAAACCTAGCGTGGAAGATGTGTTTGAAAAGGTTTATGCTTTGATGCACGAAACGCAACCCGATCGTTTTCCTCCTTTATACTTTATGTAAAAAAAAACGGAATGTAAAATAAATTAGAAGACTGGTGCAACAAGTGCCAGTCTTTTTTGTTTAGAAA
>CACVAQ010000262.1:0-3528 GCA_902727865.1 uncultured Aureispira sp.
CATACTGTCTAATAAAAAAAGTGGTTTAAACTATTACCACACGATTTGTCAATGAACGAACAAACTATTAGATTAGAGTAAAACAAATCAACGACAAAAAACAAGATATACAATGAATTTAAAAGATGCAAAAATCCTTCTAACAGGCGGTAGTTCTGGATTAGGAAAAGCAATGGCAGAAGTGCTTACAGCAGCTGGTGCAAAGGTATTAATTACAGGTCGTGATGCAGAAAAGGTCGCTAAAGTTGCCCAAGAAATTGGCTGCTTGGGTCTTGCTTTTGATGTCGCAGATTACGACGTACTTGCTAGCAAAGCCGCAGAATCGGTCCAACAATTGGGTGGCATTGACGTATTGATTAACAATGCGGGCATTGGTGAGTTTCCTGCTTTGGGCGAAATTAAGTTAGAGCACTTTGAGCGTGTTTTTTCGATTAATGTCTTTGGTTTGACCTTGTTGACACAAGAAATCTTGCCCCATTTCAAGAAACAAGGTAGTGGCAATATTATTAACATTGCTTCTACGGCTGCCCTAAAAGGTTTTGCGAGAGGCTCTATTTATTCTGCCTCCAAATTTGCCTTGCGCGCTTTAACACAGTGTTGGCAAGCAGAATTACGTCCTCTGAATATTCGAGTGCTTCAGGTAAACCCTAGTGAAGTGCCTACGGCATTCAACAATACAGATCGGGAAGAAAAACCGACAGAAGCGCATAAATTAACGCCTACAGAAATTGCCCACAGTATTAAATCTGTGTTAGAAATGGATGATCGTGGAATGATTCCAGAACTCTCTGTTTGGGCAACCAATCCTTGGGCAGCACAGTAATTCAAAATCAGGCCCAACCTTTTTTTGACTTCTTGTGTCCCATTCACTTGGGATTTTATCAAAAAATAGTCATTTTTGCACCAATGCAGCACCTATTGCATTGGTGCAATAATATATTTGGTTGGTTGGCACTTTTTGCCAAAGCAGACTCTTTTTCTTTTTATAATAGTAATACCCTGATCGTAAGTCACTGACTTTTAGTTAATTTACTTACAATTTAAAAATTACTACTAAAATAATAAAACCAAAGCCATAATGATAGAGGCTGACAAAAAGGGTCAAAGAACCATATTTTTTTACTAGCTAGCAACAACGATAACAAAGCACTTAATATAAAACATGAAAGTAACATCATTTGAAACCAGTAAGGAATTTGCTCTACAGATGGACGAGCAGGATACATTGAGTCAATATAGAGCCCAATTTTACGTTCCCAAGCACAGCGACGGCAGCGAGAGTCTTTATTTTTGTGGCAACTCCTTGGGATTACAACCCAAAAATGTAGAAAAGTACCTACAACAAGAGTTGAACGACTGGAAAAAACATGGTGTTGAAGGGCATTTTCACGCAAAAAATGCTTGGATGCCTTATCATGAATTCTTTAGTAAAAAGCTATCTAAAGTAGTTGGAGCAAAAGAAAAAGAAGTCGTCGTTATGAACACCTTAACGACTAACCTGCATTTGATGATGGTTTCTTTTTATCGTCCAACTGCCAAACGTTACAAGATTGTAATTGAAAAAGCCGCCTTTCCTTCGGATAAGTATGCGGTAGATTCTCAAATTCGTTTTCATGGTTATAATCCTGCGGATAGCTTAATTCAGCTTGCTCCTAGAGCGGGAGAAGAAACCTTGCGCATTGAAGATATTGAAGCTGTTATCAAAGAAAATGGCGATGAAATTGCCTTAGTGATGATTGGTGGGGTAAATTATTATACGGGACAGTTTTTTGATTTGGCTCGGATTACTGCTGCGGGACATGCTGTAGGGGCTTTGGTTGGGTTTGACTTGGCGCATGCGGTTGGTAATGTTGCTTTAGAACTACACAATTGGGACGTAGATTTTGCCGTTTGGTGTCACTACAAATATTTGAATAGTGGCCCTGGAGCTATTGGCGGTGCTTTTGTTCACGAAAAACATGTAGAAGACCCTACGATTCCTAGATTTGAAGGTTGGTGGGGACATGATAAAAACACCCGTTTTTTGATGGGAGATACCTTTAAAGCAATGCCTTCTGCCGAAGCTTGGCAATTGAGTAACGCCCCCGTGTTCTCTATGACCCCTTTATTGGCGTCTTTGGAATTATTTGATGAAGTCGGAATGGCTAAATTAAAAGAAAAAAGCACCTTCTTAACGGCTTACATGGAATTTATGTTGCTCAATATTAACACCGATAGAATCCGCATTATCACCCCAAAATCGCCCAAAGATAGAGGTTGTCAATTGTCCATTCAGGTAAAAAATGGCAACAAAACATTTTTTGATGCCATTACGGCCAAGGGGGTTGTTGCCGATTGGAGAGAGCCTGATGTGATTAGAGTTGCGCCCGTCCCCCTCTATAATAGCTTTTTAGATGTTTATAATTTCATCCAAATTATGAGAGCCTGTCTTAGTGAATCTAAATAATTGTTTATGAAGTTTTTAAAAAAAATCTTCCAATCTAAAACCAATTCCAAAAGTTACTATGCTGACTTTTGGGATTGGTTTCAAAAAAAGGAAAAACCATTTCATAAGGTCATTAAAGAACATAGTAATGTAGAATTAGATCTTTTTAATAAATTGTCTGTCCAATTGGACCAACTACATGAGGGCTTTTATTTTTTGGCAGGAATGTTTGATGAAGAAACAGCCGAACTCGTTTTTACTGCTGATGGTAATTTAAAAAACATTGTTTTTGTCGAAGCCTTGGTCGCAGCAGCTCCTGCTATCAAAGGTTGGCGTTTTACGGCTCTAAAACCTCCTTCTAATTCTCCAGACATCGGAATAAAAATGTCGGATTATGACTTTGATAAAGATACAATTAGCTTCTATTATCACGAACATCCTGAGCAGCCAGATGCTATTGACATTACGTTTGTTCATCAGGACTATACAGAAGAAAATGCGGCTACTATTTCTAATGGAACCTTCATTTTTTTAGATAATTTCTTGGGCGAACTCAACTTTGCTACGCTCATTGATAATATAGATTTGATCGCTCCACAAGACGCACAGGAAAAGTTGATTCCTATCGAAAAGTTGAATGCTTTTTTAATTTGGAGGCAAAAGGAGTTTATTGAAAAATACGATGGCATTCGACACAATACCGACGATGACGAATATGCTTTATTGGAAGGCGTTTTGGAGAATGGGAATACGATTATTATAACCATCAATAACGAATTGCTACAATGGGACAGTAAAGCCTCACATCCTTGGATTTTGCGGATTGAGATGCCTTACGATGGAGAAGATAATAATGGCATGCCACATCAAGAAATGTATGATTTTTTGAACAAGCTAGAAGATGAAATTATTGCTGCGCTCCCCAGCAAGGAAGGTTACCTGAATGTTGGTCGACAAACAGGTAATAATTTAAGAACGTTGTTTTTAGCTTGTAATGAATTTAGGCAACCTTCTTTAACTTGCTTTAAATTGAAACAAAAATACGATTCTAAGATAGACATGGAGTATACTATATATAAGGATAAATACTGGCTCTCTTTTGA
>CACVAQ010000262.1:3628-4834 GCA_902727865.1 uncultured Aureispira sp.
GAATAAAGCACTAAGATGAAATATTACATTATATCAGGAGAAGCTTCTGGAGATTTGCATGGTTCTAATTTGGTCAAAGCCTTGAAAGAAGAAGATTCTTCTGCGGAATTAAGAGCTTGGGGAGGCGACTTGATGCTAGCTGCGGGCGTCGTTTTGGCAAAACATTACAAAGATTTAGCCTTCATGGGAATTGGTCAGGTGCTTAAGAACTTACCGACTATTTTAGGGAATTTTAAATTTTGCCGTCAAGACATTCAAGCCTTTGCTCCTGATGTGTTGATTTTAATTGATTATTCTGGTTTTAATTTACGGATTGCCAAGTGGGCAAAAACGCAGGGCTATACCGTTTTTTACTATATCTCTCCTCAAATATGGGCGACGAGAGAACGAAGAGTTAAAAAGATTAAGTTGTATGTCGATAAGATGTTTGTTATTCTTCCTTTTGAGGCGGATTTTTATGCCAAGCACGATTATCCAGTTGAATTTGTAGGGCATCCACTATTAGATGTTATTCAAGCACACCAAGCAACACCTCATTTTCGAGTAGAAAACAACTTGAGTGCCACGCCTATTATTGCTCTTTTGCCAGGAAGTCGAAAACAAGAAATTGAATCCATGCTTCAGGCGATGTTAAGTATTGTCGCTGATTTCCCCGACTATCAATTTGTCATTGCGGGAGCGCCTTCTATCTCTGTTGATTTTTATCAACCTTTTGTCCATTCCAACCCTAATGTCACCTTATTACAAAACCAAACCTATTCTTTGTTGGAGCACAGTCATGCCGCCTTGGTGACTTCGGGCACCGCCACCTTAGAAACTGCCTTATTTAAAGTACCTCAAGTGGTTTGCTACAAAGCAGGTGCCTTACTTTATGCCATTGTCAAGCGCATTATAAAAGTGCCCTTTATTTCTATTGTGAATCTAATTATGGAAAAAAAAGTGGTCCAAGAATTAATCCAACACGACTTAAACACAGAGCAGCTAAAGGTAGAGCTTCAGCAAATTGTGGCGGGTCCCAAACGGCAGGAGATGCTAAATAACTATTTGCTTTTATCCCAAAAGCTGGGTCATCAAGGAGCGTCAAAAAAAGCAGCCCAAAGTATGGTAAAGCATTTGCGTTTGTAAACCCCAATTAGGAACAGTAAAGAAATAAGATGAACATTTACTTCGTGAGAGCTTCGCTGTTGAATAATATTTTTGCCTCAA
>CACVAQ010000263.1:0-17784 GCA_902727865.1 uncultured Aureispira sp.
AAAGGTCGCCCCCTTCTGTCCAAGGACTTGTTTTCAAGTCTAGCCCCCAGAACGCAGTGCCGCTAAATTTGTCTAAAATGTACAGGTGATGAAAACTCCAAAACAAAAACTAAAACCAAGTTGGGAGATGCACGACCGCATTCTCTGGGACCCCAAACTCAATTCCTTGGCGTTCTATATTGGCTACGAAGATCGAATGCTTAAAGATGCCTTTGGCGAAAAATTATTAATTGATTGGGCAAGCAACGACATTCCTTGGAATCGAGTGCAGTACATTCGTTGTGCCGATACGATTGTCTGGGATAGAGCCAAACGCATTGACTTGTTTGAAGCGCATCAATTGCCTTCTGAGGCCTTTGCACTTTCCACACAGGCGATGCAAGCAAGCCTTATTATTAAGGGCATTCCGATTGTTCCCAAAGCAAGCTACCTTGTCACGGCACAAGAACGAACGCTGATTACAAGCACAGAAAACTGTCTTGTGGAGACTTTAACAGTAGCTAGTTTTAATGTATTAACCGACAAGTATGCTTCGGAAGCGATTCCGAGTACGGCAAGGCATAGGGCAATCGTGCAACATATCGTAGCCCTTGATGCGGATATTATTTTGTTGCAAGAAGTGGATGCCCCAATGTTAGAAACCTTGTTACAAGCCAATTGGAAACAGCCGATGTATAGTTCGGACATCCAACGAAACAGCGGCAATTATTATCAAGAATTGGTGCTGCTGTCGAAATATCCTTTTTCGTGGATGGAGTTTCAATATTCTACACACAAAAAATTTCCTATTGCTAGTTGGCAAATCAATGGGCAAGCCTTTCATGTTGCGAATGTGCATTTGTCTAGCAATCGTGCTGCGGATGCCTTGACGGTTCGGCAGGAGCAAGTAAAGATTCTGTTGGAATACCTTGACCGCTTGGAGGGAACGGCTTTGATTGGCGGTGACTTTAACAGTAGAGGAACCGCAGGTGTAGAGCAATTGGAAGCCCAAGCCTTTAGGGACTGTTGGGCGGCCGTGCATCCAGACGACAAAGGCTATACCTTTGAGCCAGACAAGAACCCTTTGGCAAAGCAATCGACCTTAACGGGGCTTCCTGCTCGCTTTGATCGGTTTTACCTTCGCTCGACGCAGCATCCTTGGAGCATCGAAGCCGCTGCTATTTTTGCCAAAGATGCCTTGGAAGCTTCAGCGCTTCTTTTTCCTTCCGATCATTATGGTTTAAGCATTTCGATTGCTCCTAAAAAAGTTCTTTCGGAGCCTGTTTTATCCAACAATCCTTGGGCTTCTATTTCGGCAAGCTATCGGAGTGCTATTGTGCTTATTCCCGACGAGGCGACCTGTCAAAAAATAGAAGGTATTCGCCAAGCTTTTGATCGGAAGCAGAAACGTTGGATGCCGCACATTACGTTGTTGTATGGCTTTTTGCCTGAGCGTTATTTTGCACAAGCTGCCCATGAATTGAGTGCTGTTCTCAAAGGCTTTCCTGTGTTTGAATTGGAATTGAAACAATACCAATTTTTTGCGCAACAATCAGAAACAAGCGCTTGGCTAGAGCCTGTGGAGACCGAGAAAAAAGGCAGCTTGAAAAAGCTTCAACAACTGCTTCAAGATTTTTTTGTTTTAAAAAACAGTACCGAAAAAGCTAAAAAAGGCTTTACGCCTCATTTGAGTATAGGGCAATTTAGGTCAGAGGTTCAAGCCTTAGCCGCTTTACCTGCCTGGCAGGCAAGCCGCTTCAAGGTTCGTCAAATTGCCTTCATTAGTCGTCGGCAAGAAGCTCCCTTCGAGGTTCAGTATACAATTGATTTAGAAAGTGGTACGATTAAAAAAAGTACTACTTCAAAACGAATCGAGCAAGATTTAATTGCGTTCTTAAAAACAAAACAAGTACTTATTCCATTTTCAGAACAAGAAATTAGGTCAATTGTACTAGGCGTTATTCAAACTACTTGCAATAGTATATTAGGTCAAGAGTACCAATTGTGTATTTTAGGCTCAACACGGCTAGGAACAAACACGTTTACAAGTGATTTAGATGTCTTGGCGGCTGTTCCAAAAGAATTGGATACCTTCTTTTTTTTAGAAGCGGTGCAAACTCAATTGGAGGGTTGGTACGAATCGGCTCGGCTTATTCGCTCGGCACAAGTTCCTATTCTGAAATTACAAATGGATGGTATTTCGGTGGATTTACTTTGTGTCGAATGTCCTACTTCATTTATTTCAATGGATGCTTTGTCGGAAAAACATAGACGTTATTTTAGTCCGCAAAACTGGCAAGCCGTTACGGGAATTTTAGAAGCGGAATCTATATTAAAATATACTCAGAATCGAATTTCTTTAGATACGTTTCAATGGTTTGTTAAGGCGCTTAAAATTTGGGCGAAGGCTAGAGCAATCAAAGGCAATGCCTTTGGTTTTTTGGGTACGTATTCTTGGACGATTTTGGCCGCTTGGGTCTTGGATCAAGTTCCAGCGCAGGAAGATTCAGAAGATGTGACGGTTCTGATGGCTTACTTTTTTAATGCTTTAAATCAGTACGATTGGGCAAACCCGATTTCGATTGTCAAAGAGCAGTCGTATAAGCTACGGGAAAAACAAGATCGGATGCCGATTTTAACGAGTATTAAACCTTATTATAATAGTGCTCGAAATATAACTCGTTCGACCAAAAGAATACTTCAACAGGAGTTTCAGCGAGGGCATCGTATATTAACGCAAATAAAGAAGGGGAAAAACTCTTGGGCAGATTTATTTGAAGTGGTTTCTCCTAGTACTAGGTCTAATTTAAAGTTAGTTGTTCGAGCCAATAATGCGCTAGCATTACAAGAAGCTTGTGGATGGATCGAAGGGCATTTTCTAAGTTTGATCCTTGCTTTGGAGCAAATTGAGGGTTTGACGCTTCGCCCCTACCCTAGTGTAATTGTTGAGGAAAAGACGGCTTTTATGTATTTAGATTGGTCTACTTCTAAAGCGAATTTGGGCGATTCTATTCAGGTTTGTTTGGATGATTTTGGGCGTTCTTTTGATTTTGATAACAAGGAACAAGCCTTGGAGTTTTATTACAAACCATAGCGTGAGCCTACGGGTTCATTGTACCCTTACTTTTGCCCACCTACTTAACAACAAAAAAGGAGCTGCTCAATTAAGAACAGCTCCTTTTATCTATTTTTCAGAGAAAATTTATTCTCCCATAATTACCTCTTCTTCTTCTTCCGCAGCAGCAGCTTCCGCTCTACGTTTAGCTTCAATAGCTTCCATTTTTTCCATATCAGCAACAATCAGCTTATCGTAATGTCTTAGACCTGTACCCGCTGGAATTTTCTTACCAACAATTACATTTTCTTTTAGACCTTGTAAATAATCCGCAGCAGCAGAAATAGATGCCGTACTCAAGACTTTAGTAGTTTCCTGGAACGATGCCGCTGAAATCCAGCTTTTCGTACCCAAAGAAGACTTCGTAATCCCTTGTAACAATGGCTTAGCCGTTGCAGGAATTGCTTGACGAGCCTGTAAAACTTTGCGATCGTTGCGTTTCAAGTACGCTTTTTCCTCTTGGAATTGGCGTTCTGTAATCAACATACCTGGAATAATTTTAGTAGAACCACCAGCTTCTTCAACAATCAATTTGTCGTAAATATCTTCGTTCTCTTCCAAGAAATCGCTTTTTAATACCGCTTCTTTTTCCAAGAATTTAGTATCACCAGCATCCAAGATTTGAACTTTGCGCATCATCTGACGAACGATTACCTCAATATGCTTATCATTAATAGTAATCCCCTGTGCACGATAAACTTCTTGAACACCGTTCACTAAGTATTGTTGCACCGCAAAAGGTCCTTCAATAGATAAGATATCATGCGGAGCAATATTACCGTTTGACAATGGCATCCCTGCACGAACAAAATCCCCCTCTTGAACTAAAATATGACGAGAAAGTCCGATTAAGTATTTACGTTTTTGACCATCTCTAGCCGTAATGATACACTCCCGATTACCACGCTTGATACGACCAAAACTAACAACACCGTCAATTTCAGTAGCCACAGCAGGTGTAGAAGGCTTACGCGCTTCAAACAATTCAGTTACCCGTGGCAAACCACCCGTAATATCCTGAATTTTACCCATCACACGAGGAATCTTAACAATCGACTGTCCTTTTACTACTTTTTGCTCATCACTAACATCAATAAAAGCCCCTACAGGTACGTTATACGAACGAAGTGTTTCGCCAAGAGAATCTACAATTTTAATTGCAGGAACCTCTTTTTTATTTTTAGCTTCAATGACAACAAATTGCTCATGTCCAGTTTGTTCATCCCGCTCAACACGATAGGTTTTACCTTCTACAATGTTTTCAAATTCAATAGAACCGTCAAACTCGGTAATAATCGCAGCGTTATATGGATCCCAATCACAGATTTTATCCCCTTTCACGATCATAGCGCCATCCTCTACATAAATAGCGGCACCATACATGATATAATTAGAAGATAAAACACGATTTGTTTTTGTATCAACAATACGTACTTCACCAGAACGAGAAATAACAACAGGCAACTCCGTACCTTTATCCTCATCCTTGTACACCACCGTTCTTACGCCATCAAATTCCAGACGACCTTCAAACTTAGAAATTAAGCTCGATTCCTCGACGGTATAAGATGCCGTACCCCCAACGTGAAACGTACGAAGGGTCAACTGTGTACCTGGCTCACCAATAGACTGAGCGGCAATAATACCGACAGCATCACCACGCTCTGCCAAACGACCTGTTGCCAAGTTTTTACCGTAACATTTTAGACAAATACCCCGTTTTGCTTCACAAGTTAAGACAGAACGAACCATAATCATTTCAATATCACATTCTTCGATTGCCAAAGCAGCCTCTTCCGAAATAGCTTCTTCAGTAGAAGCTAACATTTCACCTGTTTCTGGGTGAAGAATGTTATGCAAAGGATAACGGCCCTCGATTCGATCGCTTAAAGATTGAATGATTTTATCATTTTCAATCAAAGCAGTACGCTTAATACCTCTTAAAGTTCCACAGCTGTCAATATTAATAACAACATCTTGAGAAACATCGACCAAACGACGGGTTAAGTATCCAGCATCCGCTGTTTTTAGGGCTGTATCCGCCAAACCTTTACGCGCACCATGCGTAGAGATAAAGTACTCTAATACCGATAGACCTTGTACAAAGTTCGCTAATACTGGATTCTCAATAATTGCTCCACCAGTATCACCCGATTTTCTCGGTTTAGCCATCAATCCACGCAATCCACACAACTGCTTAATTTGTTGTTTAGATCCACGCGCACCAGAATCTAACATCATGTATACCGAGTTAAACCCTTGTTTGTGTGATGCCATTTCATCCATCAACACATTGGTAATCTCATTATCCGCTTGCGTCCACTCATCAATAATTTGGTTATAACGCTCATTATTAGTAATAAGCCCCATGTTATAATTGTTCCAAATGTCTTCCACTTCTTCGTGCGCAGTTTCTAATCGTTTTGCACGAATAGATGGCGTAATCAAATCTGGGAGATTAAACGACAAACCACCACGGTAAGCCCAATAGAAACCCATATCTTTAATATCATCCAAGAAAGCAGCAGTTGTACTAGTATTGGTTCGTTTCAGAATGTTAGAGATAACTTTTTTCAAGTTTCTTTTTGACAATTCTTTATTAATGTAAGGTACTGTTTCCGGTACTTTTTCATTAAAGATGACACGTCCAACAGTAGTTTCAATACGTTTTCCATAAGATAAAACACCTTCTTCATCTTCTGTTCTAGCACGAACTTTTATAATTGCATGTAAATCAACATTACCTTCATTATAAGCAATCAAGACCTCTTCCGCAGAATAAAAAGCACGACCTTGCCCTTTTACAACAACATCCTCTGTCGTACGCTTCTCTTTTGTTAGGTAATAAAGCCCTAAAACCATATCCTGCGAAGGTAGCGTAATCGGCGTACCGTTTTGAGGATTTAACATATTGTGTGCAGAAAGCATCAACATTTGAGCTTCCAAAATTGCTTGGTTACCCAATGGCACGTGAACCGCCATTTGATCCCCATCAAAATCCGCATTAAATGCAGAACACACCAAAGGATGTAATTGAATCGCTTTTCCTTCAATCAATGTCGGCTGGAAAGCTTGGATTGACAATCTGTGAAGCGTAGGAGCACGGTTAAGCATAACGGGGTGTCCCTTCAATACATTCTCCAAAATATCCCAAATAATTGGGTCTTTTCTATCAACTAATTTCTTAGCTGATTTTACAGTCTTAACAATACCACGTTCAATCAACTTACGGATAACAAAAGGCTTGAACAACTCTGCTGCCATTCCCTTAGGAATACCACATTCGTGTAATTTCAAGGTAGGTCCTACTACAATGACCGAACGTCCAGAATAATCCACCCGTTTACCCAATAAGTTTTGACGGAAACGACCTTGCTTACCTTTCAGAACATCTGACAAAGATTTCAAAGCACGTCCACCTTCTGCCTTTACAGCATTTGACTTACGAGAGTTATCAAATAAAGAATCCACCGCTTCTTGTAACATACGTTTTTCATTACGTAAAATTACTTCAGGAGCTTTGATTTCTAATAGGCGCTTCAAACGGTTGTTACGAATAATAACACGACGATATAAATCGTTCATATCCGAACTTGCAAAACGGCCACCATCCAAGGGGACCAATGGGCGCAATTCTGGTGGAATAACTGGTAAATATTCAATAACCATCCACTCAGGCCTGTTCTCCATACGCGTATGCCCATCTCTAAAGGCCTCAACGACACGCAAACGTTTTAACGCTTCCGATTTACGTTGCTGAGAGTTCTCCGTCGCTGCTTTGTGACGCAATTCATAAGCGATAGAATCTAATTCCATACGGCTTAATAATTCCCTTACAGCATCTGCGCCCATTTTGGCGATAAATTTATTTGGATCACTGTCTGGAAGCAAAAGATTTTCTTTTGGCAAGGACTCCATGATATCCAAATACTCTTCTTCTGTAATTAAGTCTTTAGCTAAACTACCATTAATTTCATTATCCGCAATGATACCTGGTTGAATCACCACATAACGTTCGTAATAGATAATGGTCTCTAATTTTTTAGAAGAATATCCTAGCAAGTAACCAATTTTGTTTGGCAATGATTTAAAGTACCAAATATGAACTACAGGTACCACCAATTTGATGTGCCCCATACGTTCACGACGTACTTTCTTCTCTGTTACTTCAACCCCACAACGATCACATACAATACCTTTATAACGAATACGTTTGTATTTACCACAGTAACATTCATAATCCTTTACAGGACCAAATATACGCTCACAAAATAGCCCGTCACGTTCTGGTTTGTAAGAGCGGTAGTTAATGGTTTCTGGTTTTAACACCTCACCATAAGAACGCTCTAAAATAGCATCTGGAGAAGCCAAACTTAATACGATAGAATCGAATTTAGGTTTAGTCTTAGCATTGTAATTCTTTTTAAAAGGCATAAATCTATTTTTTTTATAATCTGCTAGTACCGTTCGAAAGCACAAAGATTAAGGGCTAAAACCTTTCAAGGATTTGAGGCCTTGAAAGGTTTCTATATAAATAAGCTATTTATTTTATTCTTAAAGCAAACAAGCTTGTTTTATTCAAACTTGATTTCAAGGGCCAAACCTCTAAGCTCATGTACCAGTACATTAAATGATTCTGGAATACTAGACTCAGGCATGTTATCACCTTTCACAATTGCTTCATATGCTTTAGCACGACCAATAATATCATCCGATTTGATGGTCAATAACTCTTGCAGGATACTAGCAGCACCAAATGCCTCTAGTGCCCAAACCTCCATTTCACCAAAACGTTGCCCACCAAATTGAGCTTTACCACCCAATGGTTGTTGCGTAATCAACGAGTAAGGTCCGATAGAACGAGCATGCATCTTATCATCTACCATATGCGCCAGTTTCAACATGTAAATTACACCAACTGTTGCTTGCTGATGGAACTGATCACCAGTCTCTCCATCATATAAATGCGTTTGTCCGAAGTAAGGTAATCCAGCTTCTTGAACGAATTTATCAATTTGGTCTGACTTAGCACCATCAAAAATAGGTGTTGCAAACTTCATGTTTAATTTTTCACCAGCCCAACCCAAAACAGTTTCAAAGATCTGTCCAAGGTTCATACGAGAAGGTACCCCTAGTGGATTCAAAATAATATCCATTGGTGTTCCATCCTCTAAGTATGGCATATCCTCATCGCGAACGATTCTAGCAACAATACCTTTGTTACCATGACGACCTGCTAACTTATCTCCTACTTTTAGTTTACGTTTTTTAGCCAAATAAACTTTAGCTAATTTTAGTACACCAGCAGGTAATTCATCACCAATCGTAATCGCAAATTTATCGCGCTTGTAGTTACTAATGATTTGGTTAACTTTGATGCTGTAGTTATGCAACAATTGGCGAACCAATTGGTTTATGTTTTCATCGTCCGTCCAGTTAGAGTAATCTACTGCACCATAATCGATGTCTTTCAAACCACGCTCTGTAAACTTAGCCCCTTTCTCAATCAACTGTTCGTTGTAGATTGATTTGATTCCTTCAGATGTTTTAGTATCTAACAAAACCAATATTTTAACGACTAAATTATCTTTTAGTTTTCCAAGTTTAGCATTAAAATCACCATCTAATTTAGATAGCAACTTTTTATCCATTGCTTTTTGTACTTTATCTTTCTTCGCACGTTTGAACAAACGCTTGTCGATGATAACACCTTTAGTAGAAGGAGAAGCTTTCAAAGAAGCATCTTTTACATCCCCAGCTTTATCACCAAAGATTGCACGTAGTAATTTTTCTTCTGGAGTTGGATCAGACTCTCCTTTAGGAGTAATCTTACCTACAATAATATCGCGTTCTTTAATCCAAGCACCAATACGGATCAATCCGTTTTCGTCCAAGTTTCTAGTCGCATCTTCACTTACGTTAGGAATATCATTGGTAAACTCCTCTTCTCCTAGTTTAGTATCCCGAACATCAACTTCAAAAGCTTCGATATGCAAAGAAGTAAAGATGTCTTCCCGTACAACACGTTCAGAAAGAACAATCGCATCCTCAAAGTTGTACCCTTTCCAAGGCATAAAGGCTACTTTCAAGTTTTGCCCTAAAGCCAATTCACCATCTTGAGTAGCATAACCTTGACAAAGCACTTTTCCTAAATGCACGCGCTCCCCTTTTGCCACGATTGGCTTCAAGTTGATACATGAATTTTGGTTGGTTCTTCTAAACTTAACCAAGTCGTAGGTTGTAAAATCATCATCAAAAGATACAGCACGTTCTTCTTCCGTACGATCGTATTGGATAATAATCTTAGTAGCATCTACATAATCAACCACTCCGTCTCCTTCAGCGTTAATTAACATTCTAGAATCACGCGCAACCTTTCCTTCCAAACCAGTTCCTACAATTGGAGACTGAGGTTTCAACAAAGGTACTGCTTGACGCTGCATGTTCGATCCCATCAATGCACGGTTGGCATCATCATGAGATAAGAAAGGAATTAGAGAAGCCGAAACACCTACAATTTGGTTCGGAGAAATATCTATAAACTCAATTTCATCTGGGCTTAATACAGGGAATTCACCATGTTGACGACACTTAATACGGTCAGTGGAAAACTCTCCTTTTGTATTTAGCTTAGCATTTGCTTGAGCAATAATTTTATAATCTTCTTGTTCTGCTGACAAATACTGAGGGTTGTTTGAAAAATCCACCCGAATACCATCTAAGATAGGACGGTAAGGAGTTTCAATAAAGCCCATTTTATTGATCTTGGCATGTACACAAAGTGTAGAAATCAGACCAATATTCGGCCCCTCAGGAGTTTCAATCGTACACAAACGGCCATAATGAGAGTAATGAACATCACGTACCTCAAAACCTGCCCGCTCTCTAGAAAGACCACCTGGTCCTAAAGCAGAGATACGACGTTTGTGCGTAATTTCAGAAAGAGGATTTGTTTGATCCAAGAACTGCGACAACTGACTCGTACCAAAGAAAGAATTGATAACAGAAGACAGTGTCCGAGCATTGATCAAATCAACTGGAGTAAAGACCTCGTTGTCACGAACGTTCATCCGTTCACGAATCGTACGAGCCATACGAGCCAAACCAACTCCAAACTGAGAGTATAATTGTTCTCCAACCGTACGTACACGACGATTGCTCAAATGATCAATATCATCAATTTCCGCTTTTTGGTTAATCAAACGAACCAAATAGATCACGATTTCGATAATATCCTCTTTTGTCAAAACACTGACGTCACGACTAGTATTTAGCTCTAGTTTTCTGTTGATTTTATAACGACCAACATCTCCTAGGTTATAACGCTTGTCAGAGAAGAATAATTTTTCAATAATACCTCTTGCTGTTTCCTCATCCGGTGGATCAGAACCACGCAATTGGCGGTAAATATGTTGAACGGCTTCAATTTCAGAGTTTGAAGTATCCTTTTGTAATGTATTATAGATTACCGAGTAATCTTCTTCTATATTTTCTTTTTGAAGGATAACGCTTTCTACATCTACTTCAAGAACATCTTCAATGTTCGTAGCATCTAGAATAACATCTCGTTCCAAAATAACCTCAATACGTTCAATAGAAACAACCTCACCAGTATCTTCATCTACGAAGTCTTCTGTCCAGTTACGTAAAACACGAGCAGCTAATTTTCTACCCAAGTTTGCCTCTAAAGATTCGCGCGTAGCAGGGATTTCATCTGCCAAGCCGAATAAATTTAAAATATCTTTATCTCCATCGTACCCGATCGCACGCAACAAAGTAGTTACAGGAAATTTTTTCTTACGGTCGATGTATGCATACATAACAGAGTTGATGTCAGTAGCAAATTCCATCCATGCACCTTTAAAAGGAATTACACGGGCAGAATAAATCTTTGTACCATTAGGGTGACGGCTTTGACCGAAGAATACACCTGGTGAACGATGCAATTGAGAAACAATAACACGCTCAGCACCATTAACAACAAAGGTACCTTTAGGTGTCATGTATGGGATATTTCCCAAAAATACATCTTGAACAGTTTGTTCAAAATCCACGTGTTCTTCATCATTACAAGAAAGACGCAATTTTGCTTTTAGAGGGACACTATATGTCAGACCTCGTTCCATACACTCTTCTATAGAATATCGTGGCGGGTCAATAAAATAGTTCAAAAATTCTAAAACAAAAATATTACGGGCATCTGTGATAGGAAAATTCTCCTGAAACACTTGATAAAGACCTTCGTTAATTCTGCTTTCAGGAGTAGTTTCTAATTGAAAGAACTCCTGAAACGACTTCACTTGGATTTCTAAGAAATCAGGATATTGATCCTCATGCTTAATTTTTCCAAAACTATGTCTTGTATTTTCAGGTGCACCGCGATGGCTTGTATTGTTAAGAGATGACATGAAGCTAATTTTATAAAGTTACGACGCAGAAATAGAATAAAGACGCGCATTAATGGCACAGCATTAATCGGCAATATTCTATTAGAATAAAACAGGAAAATCCGACTTTTGTCAGATTATTTATAGAGTAATAGGCTTAGCTACCACAGGGTAACTAAGCCTACACTTATATTTAAAAGTATAGTGTATGCGTAGATAACACCAAACTTTTATTATTTCAACTCTACTTCAGCACCTACTGCCTCTAGAGCAGCTTTTAAGCTTTCAGCCTCGTCTTTAGGAGCAGCTTCTTTAACAGCACATGGAGCACCATCAACAAGTTCTTTAGCTTCTTTTAGACCTACACCTAATAGAGTTTTGATTTCTTTTACAACTTTCAACTTAGCAGCACCCGCTGATTTCAACATTACGTCAAATTCAGTTTTTTCAGCAGCAGCTTCTCCGCCACCATCACCACCAGCAACAACTACAGCAGCAGCTGCAGCAGGCTCAATACCGTAAGTTTCTTTAAGTACATCAGCTAATTCTTTAACTTCTTTTACAGTTAAGTTTACTAGCGCTTCTGCCATTGCATTTATATCAGCCATCTTAATTATTTTTTTAAATTTCCTAAGAAATAAGTTTTTTTTTAAATGAAATATTTATGAAGTAGTTCTCTGTGGAAGCATAGAACCCGCTTCAATAGAACGTTGTTTGTAACAACTAACAACTTACACTTACAGCATAAATGCTATTATTCTTCGCCACGATCTTCCAAAGCTTTAAGCAATCCAGAGATTGTACTCCCTCCTGATTGTAAAGCGCCAACAAGACCTTTGATTGGAGATTCTAATAATAGAACGACATCTCCGATAAGCTCTTCTTTAGATTTGATGTTAACTAACGCATCAAGTTCTTCATCACCAACGTAAACCTCCGATTCGATAAAAGCAGCTTTCAAAAGAGGCTTCTCTTTATCTTCTTCTTTTCTAAAACCTTTGATTAATTTGGCTGGAGCATTACCAGTTTCAGTGAACATCAACGCAGAGGCACCTTTAAGAACACCGTAGATGTCTTCATAGTTGTGCTCATTCTTTGCTGAAGCTTTTTCCAAAGCTTTTTTGATCAAGGTATTCTTAACTACTTTTAGTTGAATATCTTGCGCAAAACATGTTCTTCTTAATTTATTTATTGTTTCAACATTTAGTTCAGAGCAGTCTGTTATATAGAAGTATTTACTATCTTCAAATTTCACAGCTAACTCTTCGATAACTAACGTTTTTTCTGCTTTTGTCATTTTATGTTAATTTTTAAAGCTTGATCAAAAGAGTTTGCCAACTACTTCAATTTGGTTGCTGAAATAGCAACACCAGGACTGCAAGTAGTAGCCGTAGTAATGCTCTTCATATAAATACCCTTAGCAGAAGAAGGCTTCATTTTAGTCAATGTGTTTAATACTTCTTTTGCATTATCACGCAACATATCTGCCGTGAAAGAAACACGACCAACAGATGTATGAACAATACCGTATTTGTCAACACGGAACGAAGTTTTTCCCTTCTTAATAGAGCTAATCGCATCTCCCAAACTTTGACCAGCCGTTACAACTGTACCAGATTTTGGGTTTGGCATAAGACCACGAGGCCCTAATACTCTACCTAGACGACCAAGCTTTGGCATTACGTTCGCCATTGCAACGATAACGTCAATATCCAACCAACCACCTTGCATTTTAGTAAGGTACTCATCTAAACCTACATAGTCTGCACCAGCAGCCTTTGCTTCTTCCTCTTTATCAGGAGTACAAAGTGCTAATACTTTCTTATCTTTACCTGTACCGTGAGGCAAGGTAATTGTACCACGAAGGTTTTGGTCAGCTTTACGTGGATCTACCCCCAAACGGATGTGAAGGTCCACAGACGCATCATATTTCGCAATATTGACGTCTTTTACAAGAGCCATTGCTTCCTCTAGGGAATAGAGCTTACCAGCTTCAATTTTCTTATCTGCTTCTGCTCTTTTCTTAGTAATTTTTCCCATTTTAATAATTAAATTTTCTAAATAGGCAAACGAGGTTAGTATTACCTATTTTTTAATAAAAATGTTTCTTAGTGCATAGCACTTGTACATTAATTAGACTAGTTTTCCCAAGGAGCTGTACCAGTAACATTAATCCCCATGCTTCGAGCCGTACCTGCAACCATCTTCATACCAGACTCAACTGTAAAACAGTTAAGGTCAGGCATTTTGATTTCGACGATGGCCTTTACTTGATCCCAAGTAACTGACCCCACCTTGTTACGATTTGACTGATCAGAACCACTTTTTAAACCTGCAGCGTTCAATAACTGAACAGCAGCTGGAGGGGTTTTGATTTCAAAGCTAAAAGATTTGTCTTTGAATACAGTAATGATGACAGGCAAAACTTGACCCATTTTATCTTGAGTATCTGCGTTAAAACGCTTGCAGAATTCCATGATATTTACCCCCTTAGCACCTAATGCTGGACCTACTGGTGGAGCTGGATTTGCTTGTCCTCCTTTTACTTGTAGCTTAATAAACGTTTCGACTTCTTTTGCCATTATTTACAAATATTTAAGAGTTTTTTTCAACTTGCATAAAGTTCAATTCAACCTCAGTTTCTCTACCAAACACTTTGGTAATGATTTTGAGTTTTTTCTTTTCTTCATTTACTTCTTTGACCACACCAGGAAAATCTTTGAAAGGACCGTCTGTAACTTTGACGTCTTCGCCTACCAAAAATGGATCTGCTAGAGACTCACCTGTTTCAGAAGATTCATCAACTTTACTTAAGATTCTTGTAATTTCGTGATCTCTCATTGGAGTAGGATTTTTCTTTCCTAAAAAATGAATCACGTCCTTGATGGAAGTCATAGCTTGAATGACATTGCCATTCAGAGCAGATTTCATACCCGTAGGTGTATTTCTAACTACTGCTTCTACGAGAATATAACCAGGAGTAAGGGTACGTTCTTGGATTACTTTTTTGCCATTACGAATTTTATAAACCTTTTCAGTAGGAACAATAATATTCGGCACAACATCTCTCCAACCATTACGGTCTATTTCCAAGTCCAAACGTTCTTTAATTTTACGTTCTTTATTAGAAACCACTCTCAAGCAATACCACTTCGTCTCTACCGAGCTCATAATCACAAATTTATTCTTGTAATAATCTTAATATAAAATACCTAACACATTAACCCACACAAAGTCCATTAATGCAATTAGACATGCTAAAAATACAGAACCTGCAATAACAACTACTGTTGTTTTTTGCAATTCGGCCCATGTAGGCCAAGTTACCTCTTCGGTAAGCTCTCTCATGCTACGTTTGATATAATCCATTGTTACTAGTATGAAATTCTAAATGAAGAATAGCACGGGTGGAGGGACTCGAACCCCCAGCCCTCGGTTTTGGAGACCGATGCTCTGCCAATTGAGCTACACCCGTAAGCGAAGGGTTAAGCAAAAAGATGCTCAACCCTTCTTTTATATTTCAAAAGATCAAGGATCTTTTATTAATCAAGAATTTCAGTTACTTGACCAGCACCTACAGTACGTCCACCCTCACGGATAGCGAAACGTAGACCTTTCTCCATTGCAATCGGAGCGATCAATTCAACTGTAATTGTCAAGTTATCACCTGGCATTACCATTTCTACATTTTCAGGTAGTTGGATAGCACCAGTTACATCAGTTGTACGGAAGTAAAACTGTGGGCGGTAACCGTTGAAGAAAGGCTTGTGACGGCCACCTTCATCTTTACCCAACACATATACCTCACAAACAAACTTAGTGTGCGGCTTAACAGAACCTGGCTTACAAATAACCATACCTCTCTTAAGTGCTTCTTTTTCAATTCCACGTAGTAACAAACCAGCATTATCACCAGCTTCACCACGATCTAGAATTTTACGGAACATTTCAACTCCTGTTACAGTAGATGTCAATGTTTTCTCATCTAGAGCAGCAAATCCGATAATATCTACCGGCTCACCACTATTGATGACACCACGCTCAATACGACCAGTTGCAACAGTACCACGACCTGTGATAGAGAATACATCTTCAATCGGCATCAAGAAAGGCTTATCTACATCACGCTCTGGCAATGGAATATCAGCATCTACAGCAGCCATTAGTTCTCTAATTTGAGCTACAGCGTCTGCATCACCTTCTAATGCTTTAAGAGCAGAACCTGCAATTACAGAACAATCTTCGAATCCATAAGACTCTAGAATTTCCTGTGCTTCCATTTCTACTAATTCTAACATTTCTGGATCATCAACAAGGTCAACCTTATTCATGAAAACAACAATCTTAGGTACACCTACTTGACGAGCAAGAAGGATGTGCTCACGTGTTTGTGGCATAGGACCATCTGTAGCAGCAACTACAAGAATAGCACCATCCATTTGTGCAGCACCTGTTACCATATTCTTCACATAATCGGCGTGACCAGGACAGTCAACGTGTGCATAGTGACGATTTGCAGTTTCGTACTCAACGTGAGCAGTATTAATAGTAATACCACGCTCTTTTTCCTCTGGTGCAGAGTCAATAGTTGAATAATCTTTTTTCTCAGCAAGACCGTCACCTGCTAAAACATTAGTTATTGCAGCAGTAAGAGTGGTCTTACCATGATCCACGTGTCCAATTGTACCAATATTTACGTGGGGCTTCGAGCGATCAAACGTTTCTTTAGCCATGGTTAGTCTAGATAATTAAAAAGTTCTAAAATATTTTTTGAAAAATAGAAATACTACTTTTCTGCCAAGTTCTCGAGCCAACGAGCAGAATTGAACTGCCGACCCCCACCTTACCAAGGTGGTGCTCTACCCCTGAGCTACGTTGGCAAAATTGTCAAAAAATTAATATTCTTTAATATAAACAAAAAAGGGAATGAACCATTCCCTTTTTGAAGTTTACACTTGAGCGAGAGACGAGACTCGAACCCGCGACCGTTAGCTTGGAAGGCTAATGCTCTACCAACTGAGCTACTCTCGCTTAATATATAAGCATGTTGTGGGGGTGGTAGGACTCGAACCTACTCAGACGTAGTCACCAGATTTACAGTCTGGCCCGGCTCTCCAACTCCGGCGCACCCCCATTCAATGGATTTCATCCTATTGAAAAAATCTTGCATGTTTTTTAAAAGAGCCGATGGAGGGACTCGAACCCACGACCTGCTGATTACAAATCAGCTGCTCTAGCCAGCTGAGCTACATCGGCTTAAAAAAAAGGTTATGCACTGCCTTTTTAAAAATGTTTAGAAGAAGTTGTTCTTACTAAGCGATTGCAAATATACGGCCTTTTTTTTATTATCCAAACTTTTTCAAAAAAAAAGTCATTTTTTTTTAAATATTTTTCTTGTCCTTGTATTTTATCAATTGGCGGCGCAAGGACGATGCCCCTAAATCAATAGATTCTTCAAAGGACTTAGAGGTTTCTTTTGCTACTAAAGTAGATCCAGGAACTTTCAATTTTATTTCAACTACTTTGTCTTGAACCTGTCCTGTTTTCTCTAATTTCAAGAAAACGTCTGTGCTAACAATATTATCATAGAATGTATCTAACTTCCCTATTTTTTTGTCAATAAACTCTATTAATTTCGTGTCTGCATCAAAGTTAACTGCTTGCGTGCGAATTTCCATAGACTATTTTTTTTTTAATTGGTAAATCTTTTTCCTTATAGAAACACAAAAAACGAGTGTCTAGCTCTTTCCTTGTCCTCCATTATTATATTCTTAAGTTCTACTTAAAAGCAATGATACTAGATAAATTCTTAATAACATAGTTTCTAGCCGAGAACTTTTTTTCTTACATTTTTATATGATTTTAACATTTTCAAAAAGTTATTATAAACCTCTAAAATGTTACTCTCTAGAATAAAACTAAACACGATCATTTTGTAATTAGTTCCCTATAAACTTAATATTTAATGTCTGTAATTCCAAATTAAGCTAAGGCTATTTTAATAATCGGCTCTACTTCCTGTTTTTTTATTTTCATAGATTAAAATCATAAAAATTCACCTTATAACTAACTGACTATCAGCAAGATTAACACCTAAAGAACTCTAAAGATGATGTAGCTGATAATCAACCGAATACGATTCATCTACAAAGTTATAGAATAGCCGTTATTTCGATTCTGTTCCTACCTCAAAATCGAGTTTTGGGTCTTCACACCAACTTATTCTTAATAACCAGCTACTCTCTGTTTATGGAATTGATAATCTACCAACAGTTGATATAGGAATGTTATCAGAGGTATAAA
>CACVAQ010000263.1:17884-21955 GCA_902727865.1 uncultured Aureispira sp.
AGTAATGAAACCTTTGATTCAAAAAAAATATCCCAATGAACTGGTTAACGATAGTCTATGTATTTTTTTTCATTTCGATGATTGCCTGTACAGGTGATCGGGTTGGCGACTTAGATAACGTCGCCTTACAAGATGCGGTAGGAATTGAGCGCGCAGAAGGGGTAGAATTATTATACAGCGACTCTGCAATTGTTCGGGTTGCCATTCATGCACCAATACTTTTGCGTTATGTTGCTATAGATACTCCCAAACAGATATTTCCAGAAGGGGTAGATGCTGATTTTTATAATGAGCGACATATCCAAACTAGTAAAATGATTGCTAATTATGCGGAACAATTTCAAAAAGAGCGGCGAGTCTACCTTGAAGATAGTGTCCGTATTTGGAACAATAAGAATGAGCTATTAGAAACAGATGAATTGATCTGGGATGAATCTGCGGAACAAATTTCGTCTACTAAATATGTAAAAATCACCACCCCAACACAGATTATAGAAGGAGTAGGATTTAAGTCTAATTTAGAATTTACCGATTGGGAGATCTATAAAGTACATGGTCAAATAGAGCAAAAAAATATGATTGCGACCCCTTTTTAATAATCTTTCAGCAAACCTTCTTCTAACCAATCAGCCAATGCCTGTCGGTTGCTAGAATACAAGATTCTTTTTTGATCATTGGGATTTTGGATGTTTCCAACTTCTATAAAAATAGGAAGTGGTTTCACTTCTCTAAGCATGTGTAAATCTCTAGGAGTTACCGTTCCATGATATTCCCCCGTTTTTCGGTTGACCGCATATTTTGCCTTCATTGTATGGTGCAACTTAGACGCCAGTGCCTTGCCTGCTTGACTACTTGGATAATGATAAAAGAACAAATCGATTCGCTTAGACTTTACTCTTGAATCAACGTGCAATGCAATCATTCGTTGGTATTCAATTCCTCTTCGTCTATTTTTCTCATACAATTCATTAATAATATCCGAACGCTGCGTCAAACGAGCTTTTTGAGAAATAGGAATCACATCATTGGGCCAACAACGTTCATCTATATCTGCTTTTAGGTATTCTAGATTTCTAATACCGTCGTTTTTATCTCGAATAATAAAATAGACAATCGCACCATGTTCAACCAAATTACGTGCTAAGCGCAACGATATATCATAAGCGTACTCGTCTTCACAAAGGTCCTTTCCCTTGTATTTCCCCATCGCTCCAGGATCTGGGCCTCCATGTCCTGCCACGATATAATAAACGGCCCCTGCCAGCTTCTCGTCTTTGAGTGGCACGCTAGCATATTTTGCTCCAAAGATTGGGAAATTCCGATTTTCGGGTACAAATTTAGAAACATCTAGCGGGCAATACTTCATGTGATGTGGGACCCAAAGTTCTCGTGTTCCTCGTCTAAAGTCACTTGCCTTGTATCCTAAGTCCACCATCAAATCATTGTAGCGTTCTATTTGCTTGGCACTTTGCCAGTCTTTTATATGGGCGGTCGTTCGTATTGACTTTTGATTATAACGATATTTTCGAATAGGCAATTGATAGGTTTTGCCCAACTTTAGGCTAGAGTTTTTCTTTAATCCATTTAATTTGCAGAACTGTTTCAAAGAGCAACTGTTTCGATCCAAGTGATAACGTCCTAATAAAACATAAATACCGTCTCCTTTTTGGGCTACAGCTTTAATGTATTCTTTTTTAGATTGACCAAACGATTCTGTTGTGCTCAGTAATAGAAAAAAAGAAAAGGATAAAATAAATGTATAGCGGTATTTATTAGACATTTTTTATAGATGAGTAGGTTAGTACACTGTGTAAAAAGTTATTAAATAGTGGGCAAGTATGGTATGAGACACTTTCTAAGTATCTGATACCATACTTCAAGCAGCCTAACTATTCTTTAGGTATAATTATTTAATTTTTGATCTATTGAAACTTTTTACACACTGTATTAGAGTTATTATAAGTAAGTAGTTGTTCTTATTCTTAACTGAAAAACACGTACCAAATTGCGAAATTAAGTATTTACTTAGACTTGTACAGATATAATCCTAAATAAATTTAGAATCCACAAAAAATTTCAGGCTATTTCTATGCAAGCTATTCAGGGTTCGCTACATTTGTCTTTTAATTTTTCATTCCCCCCTAAGCTGTATTGTTGTGTAGGACGATATACTTTAGAGACTAACCTAGTAAAAAAGCTATTCATCAAGAGTCTAAAAAGCCTCATTGCATTAGATTCATTTTTCTAAACAACTACAAATCAATCTAATACTATTTTCACAGAACTCTTGTTAGAATGCGTTAATAAGCATTCCAATTATAAATAAAACAACCAATAATGGATAATAAAGAACCTATTTTAGACGATACATCAAAACCAGATGCTCCTGTTAATTTCATCGAATACGTCTTCTTCTTTTTAAGAGGGCTAGCGATGGGGGCGGCAGATGTTGTTCCTGGTGTTTCGGGAGGTACGATTGCTTTTATTACAGGTATATACGAACGTTTGTTGAATGCGATAAAATCGGTGAACCTTACAGCGCTACGTATCTTATTCAAAGAAGGCATCCCTGCGGCTTGGAAATATGTCGATGGCAGTTTCTTGGCTTCTTTATTTGCAGGAATTGTGGTTAGTTTAGTCTCTCTATCCAATATTTTAAAATGGTGCTTAGACGTTTATCCTCAATTGCTTTATGCCTTTTTCTTTGGCTTAATCATCGCCTCTAGTATTTATATTATCAGACAAGTAAAAAATTGGACTATAGCCACGCTTGCAAGTCTATTTATTGGTGCGGCTGTTGCTTATACGATTACCGTGATTACGCCAACAGAAGCGCCTAATAATTATTGGATGGTATTTTTAGCTGGGTGTATTGCCATTTCTGCTATGATTTTGCCTGGTATCTCAGGGAGTTTCATTTTGTTATTAATGGGTATGTATCGGCATGTACTGAATGCCGCAACAGGGCTTGACATTGGCTTTCTTTTGGTTTTCATAACGGGTTGTGTTGTTGGCTTATTGTCTTTTTCTCATTTACTATCTTGGGTCTTCAAAAATCACAAAAATACTGCTTTGGCAATACTTTCTGGTTTTATGGTTGGTTCTCTGAACAAGGTTTGGCCTTGGCAGAATGTTATATCAACAAGATTGAATAGTCACGGAAAAGAAGTTCCTTGGATCAAAGAAAGTGTGCTGCCTTCTAGCTATAATGGGGATACATATGTACTCTATTGTGGTATTTTATTGATACTTGGTTTTTCTATCGTTTTTGTCTTAGAACGTTTAGGAAAAGACGCAAAAGAGGGATAATATGAAACGATTCGGCCTAATTGGACAACATGTACAACATTCTTTTTCTCCTGCTTATTTTTCGAATAAATTTAAGCAAGAGGGGATTCTTGATTGCAGTTATGAATTATTTCCACTTGCCCAAATCCAAGATTTTAACACCTTATTACAAAAAGAATCCAACTTAGCTGGCTTAAATGTTACGATCCCTTACAAACAAGCTATTCTTCCTTTCTTAGATGCTTTGAGCCCACAAGCGCTACAGATTGGGGCCGTTAATACGATTCAATTTAAGGCAGGAAAACGCATTGGGCACAATACCGATGTCTATGGTTTTCAAGTTTCCTTAGAAAAAGCCTTAGGTCCTAGTTCGTTTGATTCTAAAGCCTTAATTTTAGGAACAGGTGGTGCTTCTAAAGCCGTTGCATATGCCCTCCAAGAAATGAACATTTCTTATCAATATGTGTCTAGAAAAGCAAGTCGGCATGTATTGAGTTATGACATGCTTTCCTCTGAATTAATACAAGAACACTTAGTTATTATCAATACGACTCCTCTGGGAATGTTTCCGAACATAAATACTTGTCCTTTGTTATCTTACACGGACCTTAGTTCAAGGCACATTTTGTTTGATTTGGTTTATAATCCTAAACAAACTTTATTTATGAAAAAAGGCGCTGAACAAGGAGCTAAAACCATCAATGGTTTAGAAATGTTACACTTGCAAGCGGAGAAGGCTTGGAGCATTTGGACGACAAATAATCTCGCTTTATAATACTATTA
>CACVAQ010000263.1:22055-24308 GCA_902727865.1 uncultured Aureispira sp.
TTAAAAACAAGAACATCTAATATTATGGCTAAAGTTGATTTTTCGGATACAGGCATCGCTTTTGAACGCAAATCCGATAGAGAATTAAAAGAAACTGCTTTTTTGTTTAAAATGATGAACAACAGTTTTTTGGTGGACATTGGTAGTAACATGACCTTATTTGCTTTAAAACTAAGGTTACCAATTAAAACCATTATCAAAAAAACTATTTTCAAACAGTTCTGTGGCGGAGCAACGTTTGAAGAGTGCAATAAAAGTATTCAGGAATTGGCGGCATACAATGTGGCTACGATCTTAGATTATGGTGCAGAAGGCAAAGAAAGTGCTGCGGCGTTTGATATTACGGTCAAAGAATCCATTCGTTCCGTTCGTTTTGCTGCCGAGCACGACACGGTTCCTGTCGTGAGTTGTAAAATAACAGGTTTAGCTCAAAATGATTTGTTAGCAAATATATCTGCCAAAAAGGAGCTTTCTGAAAAAGAAACCCAACAATACCAACAAGCTTTAAATCGCTTAGATGCTATTTGCAAGGAAGCTTACCAACTCAAAGTAGCCTTGTTTATTGATGCCGAAGAAAGCTGGATTCAATCTGCGATTGATGATATGACGGATGTTATGATGGAACGGTACAACAAGGAATACATCACGGTTTACAACACCTTCCAGATGTATCGCCATGATCGTCTAGACTTCTTAAAAAAATCCTTTGCCTTGGCTCAGGAGAAAGGGTTTATCTTGGGCGCCAAATTAGTTCGTGGGGCTTATATGGAAAAAGAACGCTTACGGGCAAAAGAAAAAGGCTACCCTTCTCCCATTCAGCCCAATAAAGCCGCTACGGATAAGGATTATAATGCTGCGGTGCAGTTTTGTGTCGAAAATTACGAGCGTATTGGCTCTTGTGTTGCCTCTCATAACGAATACAGTACGCAGTATCAATTGCAACTGATGGAAGAGATGAACATTCCGAAGGATCATCTTCATTTTAACTTTTGCCAGTTGTATGGTATGAGTGATAATTTGACCTTTAATTTGGCTAAGGCGGGTTATAATGTCGCTAAGTACGTGCCTTATGGTCCTGTCAAAGATGTCATTCCTTATTTGATTCGTCGGGCACAAGAAAATTCAGCCGTAGATGGGGAGGTCAGTCGAGAAAGGGGGCTTATCAACCAAGAATTACAGCGTAGAAAAAAGGCGTAAAACGAAAGGCAGGCCTTCGATATTAAAAATCTAAGTCTTGATAAAACGTTCCTGTTTCTGGCTCTAAGTCCTCTATCGACACTTCTATTTCGTTTAAAATAGTAAGTAGGCAAGTAATTCGAGTATCTGTCTTGTAGAATTTATTCACAACAATGGTTTTTCGTTCGTTTACTATACAATACCCAGAGTTGAAGTGTCCTTTTTCGTATATAATCTTATAACCAACTTCTTTAAATAAGTTTTCTAACTTTTTTAAATTAGCTGGTGTATATTTGAGCTTACGTTTAGCCATATTTTTCTTAATACTTCTTGTTTTACGTTCTTATAAGGAACAGTAAATAAATAGGGGCAAAATGTTATATTTTTTTCAAAAAAGCAAATTTCCAATGAAATTATCAGTGATTATTCTTTTCCTACTTTGTAGTGTCTCGCATTCTTTATCTGCTCAAAATGAGGAAGAAGGTATTTTTACAGCCACGCTTCTTGCTGGTGCTAACTTTTCACAAATTGATGGAGACGAAGATGCCGCTTATAGCAAAGTTGGTTTTAATGGTGGTGCCAGAGGTGGCGTTCGTTTTGGTGACCGCATGGAACTGTGTACCGAAATTCTTTTTTCTCAAAAAGGGAGTTATATCAAAAGTCTTAACAAAACGTATCACTTAGATTATATAGAGGTTCCTGTTTTGTTTTATTACAAAGACTGGGAAGCGGCTGACAAAAACAATCGAAAATATATGCGTGTCATGGTTGGTGGAGGTTTTTCTTACAGCCGTTTGCTCAACTCTGCAACCAAACAATATGGAACAACTTTGGAAGATGGACAACCTGGTTATGCTAATTTTTTGAGCAATGACTTAATGTTTATGTTGGATGCGAATATCTTTTTTACTAGAAACTGGGGCATCAATGTCCGCTGGGCGCGTTCTCTGCTTACGATTGTAGAAAAACCGATTCGCCAAAATATTAGTTATGCGATTAATCGCTCTATTATACTGCGGGTCTTGTTTCGCTTTTAGATTTCGACATAACTTAATTAAAGCATCCTTAACTTAATAT
>CACVAQ010000264.1 GCA_902727865.1 uncultured Aureispira sp.
TTCTCCACGAAGTAATGAAACAAAGTACTATTTTATTAATTTCTTACAATCAAATCTACAGAAACTTTACTTGTATTAATCTTAACAAGCTCAATGTACGGAATGTACAAATGAAAAGTTCCTGCGTCTGTCGTGTATTCCACATCTAAGACTTTGTCCAAATAATTAAATTTTAAATCATTCAACCAATTGACGTCAAACTTCTGATGATGCTCGTCAAAATCTAAAGTTGCAATGTTCATTTTCACAAAATCTTTGTTCGATTTTGTATAGGGTTTTAATATTTGTTCACAAGTTTGACTGTCAAATTGAGCAAAGGCACTGCTTGCCAAGCATAGAAACAAAGGCATTAAAATTAAAAACTTCTTCATGATTGTTTTGTTTTAGTAATAAACATTATTCCATTGAAAACCCAAAGGCCCAGCGCAGCTAAATAAGCGTAGCGCTCCTGAACCGAATCAACGGAGTATTAGATAAGGTAAACCCTAATATAGTACTTTTTTTATAAGCCTTAGAATAATAATACTTCGTGGGATTAGCTTCGCTGCTTCTCCGAGGTTTTAGTTTTTTTACCAAAAAACATAAAAACCATTTCATATTAGTTTGATTATCAACAATTTAGTTAAATTAACAATTCAAGGCTATCTTATTGATAATCAAACTAATATAATTTCTCCACGAAGTAATGAATAAAGAACTTCAGTCCTTCTTATGTTGGGTTTCTATTGATCCGAATGTTAAAGAATCACTATTTCTTATGATCCTACGATTTTCACTAAACCATTTTATCGCAAAATCAGTTTAATTGTAGTAAATTTAAAGTTCTATCATTGATTGAAAAAATAGCCCTAGAAAACAATGCAAATTAAACATAAACTCTTCTTCTTCTTTTTGTTATTCAGCAGCTCTTTAATGGCTCAAAAACGAGTGACTATGAGTGGTTACATCAAAGATGCTGTCAATGGAGAAGATTTAATTTATGCCAACATCTACGACCAAAAGAACACTTTAGACGGCGTAACCTCTAATAATTATGGCTTCTTTTCTTTATCTCTAAAGCCTGGCTCCTACACCCTCATCGCTAGTTATATTGGTTATGAAGATAAAAAAATAACAATAAACCTTACACAAGATACTACCTTCAACATCGAAATGTCTAGTGGAGCTATGTTTGACTCGGTTATTGTCGTCACAGACAAACGGGGCAATAACAATGTAGAAAGTACCCAAATGGGTACGATAGAACTCGAAATGAGTGACATCAAAAAACTACCCGCTTTTATGGGAGAAGTTGATTTGCTCAAAACCATTCAACTTTTGCCTGGCGTTCAATCCGCAGGAGAAGGCACGGCAGGATTTTTTGTTCGGGGTGGTGGAATTGACCAAAATTTGGTCCTGTTAGACGAAGCGGTGGTGTACAATGCAGGGCATTTGCTCGGTTTTTTCTCGGTGTTCAATTCCGATGCCATCAAAAAAGCAACCCTAATCAAAGGCGGTATGCCTGCGAATTATGGCGGTCGAATTTCCTCTGTCTTGGACATTCAAATGAAGGATGGTTATGATGATAAATTTGGTATTGAAGGAGGCATTGGAGCGATTTCTTCAAGATTGACCATTCAAGGACCAATTGTGCCTAAAAAAGGCTCTTTTATTATCTCTGGGAGAAGAACCTACGCCTTTGAAATCGCCCAACCCTTTATAAAAGGGACTGCTTTTGAAGGAACCAACTACTATTTTTACGATTTAAACATCAAAGCAAAGTATCAAATAACAGACAAAGACCGCATTTTCTTGAGTGGTTATTTTGGTCGAGATGTCTTGAACTTAAAAAATCCCGATCGAGGCTTTGTTTTTGACATGCCTTATGGAAATACAACGGCAACCTTGCGCTGGAATCATATTTTTGATGATAAATTATTTATGAATTTCCTTTTTGTGTACAACGATTATGATTTTTCAGTAGCAGGAGGGCAAGAGCAATTTTCTTTCAAATTGAATTCTGGAATTAGGGATTTTGGGGGCAAAGTAAGCTTTGATTATTATCCAAATCCACGACATCAAATCAAATTTGGTCTAGATTATACCTACCATACCTTTACCCCAAATCGAGCCGAAGCTTTTTCGGGAGCCGAAGCCTTCATTATTGATCCTGAACGCAAACACTCCCACGAAGCAGGGCTGTACATCACAGACAATTGGAAAATTAGTAAGATATTTAGCGCCAACGTTGGGCTGCGTTTTTCTATGTTTCAACAAGTAGGACCTTATACAGGAAAAGTAGATACGACTAGAACCTATGGCCGATTAGAACCCGTAAAAACGTATTATGGTGTCGAGCCAAGGTTTAGTGGAAAAGCAACTATTTCGCCTTTCTCGTCCATCAAAGCAGGCGTAACCTTGGGACGTCAATACGTGCATTTAGTTAGTAATTCTACCAGTACCTTGCCAACCGATTTGTGGGTTCCTAGTACCGAAACCGTTCGACCTCAATGGGGTTTGCAATATGCCTTGGGTTATTTTCATAATTTCTTGGACAATACCTTTGAAGCTTCTATTGAAGTCTTTTACAAGGACATGTTTAATCAGCTCGATTATTCAGAAAATTATACACCAACTCCAGATACAGATTTGGAAGATCAATTTATTTCTGGGCGTGGACGTGCCTATGGTTTAGAACTTTTTCTACGCAAACAAAAAGGGCGATTTACAGGCTGGGTTGCCTATACCCTCTCTCGTTCTGAGCGGACGTTTGATAACATTCGTGGGAAAACTTTTTTGGCGGGATTTGACCGAACCCACGATTTGTCGGTCGTCTTGAGTTATGATGTATTGGATTGGTTTACCGTCAGTTCTACCTTTGTCTATGGCTCTGGTGCGCCTTATACGCCCATCAAATCGGTCTATATTGTTAATTTTAGCCCAACCTTAGAATATGGCTTGCGAAACTCTGCTCGGTTGCCCGCTTATCATCGAATGGATGTCAGTTTATCCTTTCGTTTAACCAAGAAAGAAAAGCCCTTTCAAGCAGACATGGTGCTTTCGGTCTACAATGTTTACAACCGTCAAAATATCTTTTTTACCTATACCGCACCCGAAACAGATGCCACTTCAGGGCAAATAGAACTGCGTTCTTATCAAGTTTCTCTATTTCCTGTGATTCCTGCGGTAACGGTTAATTTCAAATGGAAACAACCTAAAAAGGGGTATTATAAAGAACAACGGGCTAGTAGACAAGCAAAACGGGCGGCCCAGTAACTTGGTTAAGCACATAGAAAGCAGCTTACTATTTTGACGTTTTTTTATAGCTAGGCAAATTCGCTTTATAATAATAATGGTACAAATTGTACAACAATAGATAATCTAAGCCTGGCATTTCACTATGAACGCCATAAGGATTGCCGTTCTTAAAATGAGGATGAATCCATCTATTATAGGATTTCCAGCCATCGGGAGCCGTGCAATCTTCTAAACCAAAACAAGGACCATCATAAGGCGCTGTATTCAGAATTGCTTCAAAATCACTTCGTTTTATTTTTTCGAATATTTTTTGATTAAACAAAACCGCTCGCATCAAAGGATAGATAATGACATCATGCTTAATACTTCTACGCCCCAACTCTTTGTAGCTTCTTTCGGGCAGCAAGGTCGCACTTGCCAAGGCCAACACAACATTTGTAGGATGCTGAACAGAAAGAGTGCCTTGGAGCAAGTCATAAATCGGCTTTCCTAATAAAATTGCTCCATTTTTTTGATACGTTTTAACATACTTTTGTTCGGTCAACTGATTCGCAATTGTGCTAATAGGAAAGCTTAAGCCAATTGCATTTCCGCCCCATTTATCAGGAATAGGGCTTCCATCGGGCGTCCTTAATTTCCACTTTCGATCCATCATATGACTCGTTATTCGGTGTACATTGAGACGAGCCTTTTCGCCAAACGTTGGTCCATTCGTTTTATACCGCTTATCTGGAATTAACTGTTGAATCATCGAAAAGCCTACGAACAAGCCAATCACTTGATCTTGACTGATAAACGCCCCCGATTCCGCAGAAGGTGGCCCACAACTCAATGCCGAGGATAGACAACTATAGCTATCCTTTCCATTCGTAAATCGTCGATTTCGAGCCGCTCCTTTTTTGATATAAAAATCGCCTTCTATATCATCCCTAATAAAAAAACCATCCTTCTTGCCTGGCAAACCTAACACCACTTCTGCCATAGAATCCAATCGTTCAAAGGCCTCTAAGGCATACCAAAGTTCTTCTGCAACGGCATCGGTCGATTGCTGCGCCTGCTCCAAATTAGCATACTCTAAGGCCAGTATCGCCATATAAAGACCATGATACAAACTGGCATCTCCCCAATGCATCCGTCCCCTCCCTTTCGACCCCGTACAACCTTTCTTTTTCAAATAATAATCAGTGGTACAATTGGCAGAAGGATAGCGCTCGGAAGCCGCTAAACTCATCCCTCGCCCTATGCCTATATCCAAAAAACCAAATTCGTTTTCTGTTCCAATTAATCGCTCTTTATAATGCCAATATTTTTCTAAATTTTCAGTCCTTGTTTGCCCAAGACAATAGCTTGTTGTTATCAATAACAATCCAAGAGTCAGTTTTAAGAATAGCATATTTTTTCTTTTTTCTAATTTCGAATACACCAACATACAGACATTTTTTAGAACAATAAACATTATTACGAATAGTTTGCCTAGAGGCGAACTATTGACTTTTTCATTTATGGCGCGCCCCAACACAAGCTGAGGCAAAAGTAATTTCGCTGCGCTGATTGACCAGCAATTCATATTTGATGATTATTTATAAT
>CACVAQ010000265.1 GCA_902727865.1 uncultured Aureispira sp.
TAGAATCGTTTTGAGCATAAATGCAAGAAGGTTTAGTTGTTGAAGTCATTCTTTAGGCTTGTTTGTGTTTGCGAGCTACTATTTAAGGGTTGTTCTTGATGCGCTTGGATTCTATCTCTTGCGTTTTGTTTGATGTTTTGAAAGAAAAAATTATAATCGTACAAGTGATAATTTCCTTTCCCCATAGGCATTTGTAATTGAACTTGATTGGCGGGCGGGCTTACTTTTAATCGTCCGTTTTCTATTTTTGCATCACAATAGTGCAAAACCAATTCATCTTTTTTAGTTCTTTTATTATGCTGTAAAGAACCCCTATTTTTAGACTTCGGAACGTAGGTAGTATCTAGATTCCAAGACAAAGGGTTGACACATACCGTAGGTTCTCCTTCCGCAAACTCTTGTACCAAGCTTAGTTTAGGGTTTCCGCTTTCGGTATTCCATGAAACGATGCAGCCCGTTTGGGTATTGGTAGAGCAAACTTCTATCACAGCATGTTCCTCGACATAACGTTCTGTAATCGGCCATCCAAGTACATAAGCAACCACTAACTTTGATTTGATCTTAGGATCTTGAAGCGCTTCTGCTAATAGCTTTTGACTGTGATAAGCACCTTGGCTGTGTGCGGCAAAAATAAAGGGTCGTCCATTGTTGAGGTGTTCTATATAGTAATAAAAAGCAGCGCGCACATCTTCGTAAGCCAAATCTAGGGCTTTTTTCCCATTCTCTTTTTTGTCTACAAAGGAATAAAAAATAGCTTGTCGGTACTTAGGAATAAACATTCTACAGTCCTCGTAAAATGTTCTAGCCTGATAATTGATCGGCAATACTCTTGTCCGCCAATTAACGTGTGCATCTTCTAAATCTTGATTCCAACCTTTCCCTATAATATAAGTTGTAGGATGTACATAAAAAACATCGGTTTGTTTAGTTTCCTCTCTCATCCTCCATTTGTGCCAAGACGTATTCTCTGCATAATTGGGGGCTGTTGGTGTTTTTTCCACTTTAAATTTAGTTGGAGGTTTGATAAAAACCATCAAAGACAAACGACTACAAGAAGTCAATAGCATTAAACTCATGCTCAATAAAAAAAACTTAGATAGGACAGCTTTCATGCTTTCGATATGTTTTTCGATACTTCGTGGATAAATCTAATACGAGCTGGTTTTATGACTCCTAAACAAGGGAAATCGGTCATAACGCATCTACCTCCTACTTTAGGTATCTGTGAGAAATAAGATAAAGTATTTATCCTTCTTTTCTATGTTTTTAACAGTATTTAATACAAGATGGTTTTAGCGTTTCAAACGCTAAGTAGGTGGACAAAAATAATTAATATTAAATTGGGCATCTTTTGTCTGCTATCTTCCTTGAAAAGCCTCGCTTTAGCCCGCGCTAAAGCTACATTTTACAACTCGTTAGCAAATAAAATATACTCCAATTTTTAAACTACTAATTTCGTCCATCTACTTACACTTCCTAAATAGAGTTGATCAGAAATAAAATTTGTTAAAAAAACTCAATTATTTTTTGTATCTTCCCACCTAAGAATAAATTTATTTCTTCCCTGTAATTTCTTTATATATGAATTTCCATACTCAGTTCGACGCCTTAGTTTTATCTTGTAAGCAATACCAAAAAGAAGTGGATGACAAAGGACTTCATTTTTCCGAGCCTTACCAATCCATTTATTTGGCGATTAACAAAGTATTGATCATTCATACTGATGAAAAACTCAACTTAGAAGCAATGGCCGCAGGCGAGCAAACCGCTCCTGGTTTTGCGAACCTCACTCCTGCCCGAAGACAATATTATGAGCTAGAAGCAGAAGTACCTTCTTTTTTGGCAAATGGTGGCACGGCTTATTATCACTTACAACGTTACAAAATAGCTTGTACGCACTTAGTCAAAACCTTTAGCCATTCTACTTATAAAGAAGATTGGAAAAAAATGCGCAAATTAAGCAGCTGGTTGGCAGCAATTTATAACGAACAACAACACTCTAGTACAAACGAATCCTTTGAAAGCAGCTTTGACCACCTCAAAGATATAGGCGATTTTCGCAATTTAGGCCCAAAAGAATTACAAGAACTAGAAGAGGAAGTTCGAAACATTCAAGCTTTGTTAATAGACAATCCTGACTTACTCGCAGAGTTAAGTGCAGATAATTCACAGCTACTCCAAGAAGCCGTCAGCCACCTTGAAACTCAAGAAGAGTTGTTAAAAGGCTTGCCAGAACTAGACGATAGTTTTCATTTCGATGAGCCGCCTCTTATTGAAGTGGTTGTTTATCGTTGTACGCAATTGACCGTCTTATTAGATCATTTCCACGAACGTTATCCTGACAATCCTATTGTAAAAGAATTAAGTGCCTTTAAGCAATCTTTGAGGGATGCCTTTGATTTGCATGTTGACATTTGTGAAGCCATTTACAATTTAATGGTGGATGCAATGGGGTCCAAACAATCCATGAGGATTAGGGAGCTTTGTACCATTTTATTTCAGGCCGTCAGTCGGTTTACAGATGAGGACACGATCTTAAGATCGTATAGTACAACGCTTAATGTAAGTCACATTGTCGCTACGAAGGGAATGCCCGATACGCTTGACTTAGAAATGTTATTGATCCTTGCTATTGGAGATTTTTAAGCGTTCTGAACACTCAATATAATTAAACTATAAAAAGTCGTTTATGATGAATCATAAACGACTTTTTATAGTTCCTTTGCAACGAAGAGGGAGTTGAATAATTCCTGCTGTAATAAACGAATCCTAGCACCAGAAACAAGCAATGAAACGCTCCTAACCAAAGGGAATAAGTCGCAGCACAGTGAAGTAGTCAATAAAAGACCTCTAATCAAACAGTCGCCAAGAAACGCCAAATCGAACGACAAAATTCGTCACAGGATGTCGATATGCGGTGGCGTAGTTTCGCTGATAAATAAAGTAAGACAAATTCTCGGCACGTGCAAAAAATCGAAACTGCCAAATCCTAAAACTAGCATAGACATCCAAACGAGGGTCAATACTGGCAACAAAATTATTTTGATTATAAAATGCGCCTGTTAAAGGCGCATAGCCATCTGCTTTATAAGCGGTATTATAATAAAATAAAACCCCTACTTTTGCCAACATAGAGCGTTTGAAAATATAGCTTTGAAAATATAGATTGTGTTTCAACAACAACTCTGGTACTCGAACATATTCTTGTCCAGCCAATACGGGTTGCCAAATAACTTGATTGTCTAGGTTCAGTTTCCAAATTCTAAGATTCGCTTGTGCTTTTACTTGTAGTATATTAACGGACGTTGTGGCTTGATGTACTTGGCTAGAGTCGTAATACACCCAGTTCGTTAAGGTATGATTCAGTACTTCCCCTTTAACGTACAAATCCCAAGTTTTTTGATTCAATTTATAGGTATAACTTCCTCCAAAATTTATTTCTTGAACCTGTTTAAAAAGTAAATTATTATCCCAAACCTGATCCCACGACACATACAATTGACGGTCAATTAGGCTAGGTTGATAACGCTGAAACAAGGCCGATCCTTGTAAGTAACCTAGTGGTCCTAAATCGTAACCCGCCCGACCTTTTCCAAAGAAATCAAGCTGCCGTTCCGCCCAAGTCAAGCGGCCTTCTAATCTATATTTTAATTTAAACTGAGGATTATTCTGAACAATTAGCCCCCCAGTTATATTATGAACATCAAACGTGATGGGTTCCTGATGCACCACATGCCAACTATGTCGCACATACCCTTTTACCCAAAATGGTGCAGACGTTAATGAGCCTCCAATTGCCTGTCTAAAACTAAGCTCATTTTCAAGTAATTGATGTCGAATAAATTGCCGAACACCTCTAGGGTTTACATTCGCAAGGCCATAAATCGCTCCATTCGTAGGCGGCAGATTATCAAAAAACTTATAGCGATTGAATTGGTACGTAATTCTATGGCTCCATTCATTACTTGCTTTTGTTTTTGCACCAAGAGAATCAGTCTTGTTGTTGTACAAAAATTGCGTGTAACTTACTTCTGTCAAGTTGTATTGAGTTGCAGCCGTACTGCTATTGACGTTCATCGTTGCTAAAAAATCGGTTCCAAGCCCAACAATGGTATCCTGCAAAACACCGCCATTATTTTCATGTTTGATTGCATTCGTAAAAAAATTGAAGTAGCCGTGATATTTAGAATTATTAGAAAGATAACGCAGCGTCACGCCAACATTTTGGTTTCGTAATCGCTGATGGTTAAAATACCCTGTCTGGTTGGACAAACTATATTGCAAGGCTAAATAAATATTGTCGTTGAATTTATGCGCAAATTCTGCCTTTATAAAATTGTTTTGTTGATTGATTTGAGAATAATACAAATCCGTATAAGGGCGATTATCTTTTATTTGATAATACTTGATATCGTCCCGTTTTAATTGGTATCGATCAAACTGATTCAAACCGACTCTAAATCCACCTTTGAGCTTGGGTTGATAAACCAAGTCAAAGCTTGGACTTGCCAATAAGCCTGTCAAACTCAAATACCACTTCCCTCCATCCCAAGTAGCGTCAACCTCTTCAAATTCATACAAACTTGAGTCTACTAATTTCGGTTCTGTGGGATTTGACAAGTGGGTATAATACACTTGAGTCGTGTCCCCCGTTATTTTCACTTTTTTATTTTCTCTAGAAGCTATTTTCTGCTGTGCTTGTAGATTACTTACGCCCGTAAGTGCCATCAGAAGGCAGGTCAACCCAAGGCATATTTTAGTTCTAGGTGAATAATAGTTATGATTGGTCAATGTAATTTTAATTTATAGTGAAGAC
>CACVAQ010000266.1:0-2028 GCA_902727865.1 uncultured Aureispira sp.
GTAGTAGTACATACAAGGCAAAACTAAGGCTAGTTTTATTTGATAATAACCAAAATGAAATCACTTGCTTATTAAGTAATCATAAAAAATGGCTATTTTGTAAAAAAAAGCAGGAAATAGCTGCCTTGACAGAACCTAAAACTAGAATAATGTTAGGGCGCACTTACTTTTATTCACTTAATTCTATAAAATTCAGAAGACATGAAATTATTAAAAATAACACTTTTATTGGCCGCCTTATTGAGCCTTATTATTGCTTGTGACAGTCCCGAAACGACTACCGCTGAGGAAACAACAACACAAGAACCTGTTCAACAAGAAACAGCCGAACCTGCTGTAGAAAAACCTGCCCCTGCCGTTGAGCAACAAAACGACCGTACGACTTTAGAGGGTTTTTGGGCACTTGTACAAACAGCCGTTGCCAACAACGATAAGGAAGCACTGAAGCAACTGGGTAAATCTGGAGCAGGTGCCGCTTCTTTGGTCATGGACGATTATGCGCCACTTGTAGCAAGCATTAAGGCAACAGATTTCAAGGAAAGTAGCCGTCAAGAAAATGGTCAAAAGATGTACGAATACATGATGACTATGAACTATGAAGATGTGCCAGAAGACGAACAACCGACCACGACTCTATTTATTTGGAAAAATGAAGCGGGCAACTTTGAAATATTTGATCTATTTGAAGCGGGATAGTTTTTTGATAAAAAAAAGATACTACTCATTTGATTATTAATATATAACTATGAGTAATGAGTAATCCATAAGCTACAGCGTCTTTTTTATATAAAAAGCCGTTATTTCTAGAGTAGAAATAACGGCTTTTGACCTAATATAGGTGATACTATTTTCAGAAAAGAAATTTATTCATAGACTTTTCTTGCTTTAGCATCCATTCTTCTATAGACATACTTATCTTCTTTAGGCATAGCTGCCCAGTTGTTCCCTGAAAGGCGTTTGATTCCTGTAAATTTTTGTTTGTTTGGAAATAACCAGCGTCTTTCTCCAACTCCATCACCGCCATCAGCACCAACACCACCGCCATAGCCAAGATTTCTTTCTGCTCCTGACTCAAAGGTTGTGAAGGCAATTCCATCGGTTTGATCATCTACATCTGTAATAACACGCACATGTGTTTTGATCACCATCATGTCACCCGCTTTAAGATCACTTGGTTTGGTTATTTTGGTACCATTTCGCATAATTGAAGCGGCATTGACAATTTTTAAAGTTTCGTTATTCGCTCCACCTTCTCTAGTTAGGTCACCTTCTTCCATGAAGTTGACCGACTGAACAGCTAGCCCAGAACAATCTAATGTGATACCATATTTATCTAAAAACTGATTCAGCCCGTTCGATGATTTATCCTTTACGAATCCTTTTGCAATACATGTTTCTAAAAATTCCTTGATAGATTTTGGAGTCGCTTTTCCATGAGAATCATTCCACCCCATAGCATTAATAACTTTTGAAACACTACTATTTTTAGCTCTAGTAGCATCAATCGCTTTTCTTCTTTTCGTAGAATTCATGTGATAAGGTGGGCGAACACCAATAAACTCGCCTGGAGCAACTTCTATTTGAATATCACCTACTGCTTGTATAAATTCGGCTAATTTCTTTTCATCCTCGGTTTCTGCACCAGCCAAAGTACCATCGTTTTGTAGAGCCAAAGCTGGTTTTTTCTCTCCAATAAGATATTTCCAAGTATTACCACCAGCATCTATTTTAGAATCCTGTTTGTTAATAGAACCTACAAAACGATATTGAAATTGCCCAATCGCTCGAATTGTTAAGTTATCACAATTTCCATTTTGTGGTATATCATAGTTCCAATCGTCACGAAGTAATTTTTGTACGATGAGTACATCATCTTTAATATTATCGCCCTTCAATCCAACCGACTTTTTGATCGCAGAACCAGTTGGTTCTAGGACTTCACCATGATCGCCAGGAGTCGGTGCTGGCGTTGGTGTAGGATCAGGCGTTGGCGTTGGTTCAGGCGTTGGTGCTGGTTCAGGCGTTGGT
>CACVAQ010000266.1:2128-6567 GCA_902727865.1 uncultured Aureispira sp.
CTGGTTCAGGCGTTGGTGCTGGTTCAACACTACTCCCAGCTAAGGCCTTCCATGTTTTTCCACCTACGTCTATTTTCCCATCAGGCTTACGATAGCCTAATTTTGAAGATTGAAATGCTTTAATAACTTTAACTGTTTTCTTGCCACAATCTCCATCTACCTTCAAGGAAGCACCATTTTTATTCAGCAAAGTTTGTACAGTAATCACATCAGCATAGATATTGGGACAACCCTCGCCTACCGGAGCACTAATACTACTACTTGAAACAACAGGATCAGGAGTTGCAGAACTATCATCCTCTGTGGTAACATCAATGCCTTTTTTAGCCAATTCTTCAGCAGACAGTGGCGCATCATCGCTGCTACTCATAACATCACTAACCAACTCTTTACCTTCATCCATTACATTAGAGAAGTAGTTGCCATTAGAGAGTTTTTCTTCTTGTCGATCCATTTCCGCATTAATCGTACGAATAGTTGTTTTCATTTTTTCCAGTGCAGTTCTTTCTTTTTCGTTAATACTTCCATCTGCCTTGAAAAGTTTATTATAATGCGCATAAGTGTCCTCTATTTTTCTGAGGTTTGCTCTTAATTTCTTCAACTCTTTTAATTCGTTACTCATAATGCTATTAGATATAAAGATAAAGGAATATATTTTTAATTGGGGTTTAATGCTATTATATACAGTAAGGTAACATTTTTAATCCATTAAAACAAACAATATTATAATTTCCCAGTAGTAGTAGCATCCTAACTCCTTGAAAAAAAACTACGTAATTTATTATCAATTATTCATTCAAACCAAAAATAGAAGGCACGAAAGGTACAATCAACATAGCTCTCCACCAGCATAGAGACGCCCCCAACCCTGTGAATTAAGTCCCTGACCAAATGTTCTCAAACATGAATTTGGGTATTTATCCCTACTTAGCTACGCTGCTACTTATTCCCTTTGGTTAGGAGTACTACGCTTATTTAGCTGCGCTGCTTCTCTTAGTTTTTAGTTTTTTGATAATAAAATTCAATTGAATAAAAAATAACCTTATATTAGATCGTACAACTCTATAAAATCAAAACCCATGAAATCATTAAAAATAACACTTTTATTGGCCGCCTTATTGAGCCTTATTATTGCTTGTGACAGTCCCGAAACGACTACCACTGAGGCAACAACAACACAAGAACCTGTTCAACAAGAAACAGCCGAACCTACTGTAGAAAAGCCTGCCCCTGCCGTTGAAAAACAAGACGACCGTACGACTTTAGAGGGGTTTTGGGCAGCCGTTCAAATAGCCGTTGCCAACAAAGATACGGAAGCGCTGAAGTTATTGGGTGCACATAGATCAGGGGCAAAGTGGTTAGCAGAGGACCATTATGCTCCACTTGTAACAGCAATTAAGGCGACAGATTTCGAGGAAAGTACTCGTCAAGAAAATGGTAAACAGATGTATGAATACATGATGTCTATGAACTATCCAGAGGAAGAGCTAGTAAATGGGGAACAGCCTGCCACTACTATATTTCTTTGGAAAAAGGAAGATGGTAATTTTGAAATATTTGATCTATTTGAAGCAGGTTAGTTTTTTGGTAAAAAAGATTCTCAATTATATACCCCTGCGAATCAAAGGCTGTATTCGTTCCTCCTTTAAACACGTTGAAAAAATCACATCAACCCAATTTGGAATACAAAACACCAAAGGAATTCCCTTCTGTTTATCTATAATCTATCATCCGCTCCATTTCAAACAATAAAACTTCCTTATCATCATAAACTTGCTGTATTTGCCAGTTTCCAAGGCTATCCTTGTTTAGATATTTGTAAGAATGAACCTTAGTCCTATCTCCATTAATCGACGTCATAGAGCTCAAATAACCTTCCGCATTATACGTATAAACAAAGGTTTCTAATTTGGAGGGAACATTCTCTTGTCGCCTCTTTAACGCTCTATTGTACAAGGTGCGTTTAAGTAAAAGCCCCTTTTCGTTAAATTCTAAACGGTATTTTAGAATCCCTTCTTCTGAGTCAAAACCTTCTTTGTAACTGCCAGTAATGGTATACGCACCGTTTTTTTGATACTCGTATAAAACTTCCAAAGGAAAAATATTAACTTCTTCGGCAAATTGATAAATAGAACTCCATTCCTCTTTTTTTATCTGCCCAGCATCATTATAAACATAATTAACTAAATACTCGCAGGTTCCATCCACCCAATAGGCTCTAATTTTAAGTCGATCCAAGACCCAAGACAAAGATTCTTTTCGAATGTTTTTAATCGCTTTTGGGCTTTTATATTTAATATCTACATGATTGACCAGCAGCTGCTCCAATTGCTTGCTCTCATTGTATTTAAACTCCATATTATAAGATATTTTCTCATAATATTTTCCATGCACAGAACCTTCCATCAATCTAGAATCCAGTACTTTTTCCGAAATGGTACAGGTTTGAACGTTTCCTTTTAATAAGGCATCTTGCCACAAATAAGCTTGTTCATTATACCCCTCCAAGCTATATTTGCCAAAGGTGTAATTCATAGAACCTGTGTTGCTAATCCAGCTTGGGTTTTGAGCACAAAGATCTATCGCTAAAAGATGTAGCACAAATAAAATAACCAATTGAATTTTCATAATAGAATAATTTTGTTTTGAAGGGATGAGCGAATAAAAAAACAGCATACAAATTTTATTGTATGCTGTTTATGAGTCCTTGTTCACAGAAGTGTAACGACCACCAAGTAGCAGCAATGCTAACTACAATATTATCGCAAAATTGGCTATTTAAGCCTCTTAATTTTTAACCCAAGCAGCACCGTCTTTAGAATCCTTGATCTGGATGCCGATTTTTTGTAATTTATCTCGAATCAAATCACTAGTCGCCCAATCTTTGTTGGTTCGAGCTTCTTGACGCAATTCTATAATAACGTTCATGGCCTCGTCTAGTAAATTGTTGCCTTCCTCGCTTGCTCCTTCTTTATCTTCGTCCAATAGTCCAAAGATTTCAAAAATAAAATCAGAAAAGACTTGCTTCATTCTAGCTAACGTTCCTTTCCTAATTGTGCCCATTTCCAACTGACCATTTTGAATGGCGTTAATTTTTGGAATCACAATATTGAGTTTTGCTAAAGCAGCAGCCGTATTAAAATCATCGTTCATGGCCTCAAAAGCAAGGTCTAGCATTTTGTTGATTTGAGCATCATCATCTGTCAATTGCTCTTCTACAGTATGCTCCATATCTCTGAGGGTATGATAGGCTTCCATCAAACGATTGTACCCTTTTTCCGCTGCTTGCAAACCCTTATCCGTAATATTTAAAGTACTTGCATAATGCGCTTGCAACATGAAAAAACGAACAGACATAGGGCTATATGCTTGAGTCAAAATATCGTTTTCGCCTGTAAATAATTCTGCTGGCAAGATAGAATTGCCCTTACTTTTGCTCATTTTTTTGCCATTCAAAACTAGCATATTGGTATGCAACCAGTATTTTACAGGCTGGCAACCACAAGCACCAACATTTTGAGCCACCTCATTTTCATGATGTGGAAATTGCAAATCCATGCCACCACCATGTACATCAAAGTGCTTTCCAAGGTATTTTGTGCTCATTGCAGAACATTCCAAATGCCAACCAGGAAAACCCATTGACCAAGGCGAAGGCCACTTCATAATATGATTCTCATCCGCTTTCATCCAAATGGCAAAATCAGAAGGATGGCGTTTTTCACTTTGACTTTTTAAATCATCTCTAGTTTCTGTCAACAAGTCATCTTGTTTTTTACCAGACAAAGTACCATAGTTATAAACATCGGTTCCTTCTTTGACCAATTTTTGAGTATCAAAATAGACCGAGCCATTCATTTCATAAGCATAGCCATTCTTTATAATAGTTTTGACCATTTCAATTTGCTCAATCAAATGCCCCGTAGCCGTAGGCTCAATACTTGGAGGCAAAGCATTCAATTGTGCCATGACATCATGAAAGCCATTGGTGTACTTTTGTACAATTTCCATCGGCTCCAATTGTTCCAAACGAGCTTGCTTTTCAATTTTACCTTCTCCTTCTTCCGCATCGTCTACCAAATGTCCTACATCCGTAATATTACGAACATAACGCACCTTATATCCTAGATACATCAAATAACGATAGACTAAATCAAATGAAAAGAACGTACGACAATTCCCCAAGTGCACCTCATTATAAACAGTAGGACCACAAACATACATCCCGACATAACCAGGTGTTAGTGATTCAAATTTTTCTTTTTCTCGTGTCAAGGTATTTGTTACCGTCAACTCATACTTAGGTTTAAATTCTTGTTCCATCGTACTTTTTGTTCATTAATAATAACTGTAATAATATACTTAGCTAACAAAGCTAAAAAAAAACTGCTTATAAATTAAACAAACTAGTTACAAACAAATAATACTCCGTTGATTAG
>CACVAQ010000266.1:6667-11318 GCA_902727865.1 uncultured Aureispira sp.
ATAATCAAAGCGAAGCACTCATGCAATAAACTAATACGATTTAGCTACGCTGAGCCTTTGTTAATCCGTGCCGTCGCTACGCTTAGTTCGGGTTTTCAACGGAGTAATGAAACAAAAATAGTTTCCTATTTTTAAATGTTGTTTCCTCTACTCGCCAAACCCTATTAATGACAATCCAAATCTACCTTTGATTGAAGATCTGCATTTGGAAAACATTTTCCTGAAGGCAAACTACTCGGCACATAACGATCCAAATAATCATCGTGTAAGGCATTATCAATAAAGTCAACAATCTGATCTACCTGCGCTTCCGTCAAACCCAAAGGCACAAACATCGACGACAATTTATTGGTCGGTACCATAGGGTTTTCTGCAATCCCTTTATTTTTATAATTAACCATCGCTCGTACAGAGCCAAAAGAAGCACCATGCCCTTCAAAAGGCGAATCTCTAACATTGTAGAGTTGGGGAACTTTAAAACGGTACAAATCCATTGGGTTTCCTGTAAATCCGCCCCTACCTAAGGTTTCAATACTATCAATAGACGCATTATAAATTGGAGCACTGGTATTTTGATACAAATCTTTGGTCCCAAAGGCATGAAATCCTTCGGTTGCCAACGAAGGACCATTGTGACAGCGATAGCAACCCGCCTCGCCAAAAAACAATAAGGCGCCTTCTTTTTGATTGGCTGTCATAGCCGTGTAATCTCCTTTGACCCATTCTTGAAAAGGCGCTTTATTTGCCATAACGGTACGAGAGTAAGCCGCAATCGCCAAGCCTGCTGTTTCGTTCGTATAACGTTCGGCAACAGGTACGGTTGGAAAAGCCGCATCAAACATCGCCTTATAACTTGTTCCATGAATAACCGCTGAATCCATATCTTGGCGATGCCCTTTTAGCGCAACAATACTTTGCGTTTCAACGCCTTCAAAACCTAAGTGGTTTTTAGACAATGCCGTGCCAACCCATTGGGCTTCTGTTCCTTCGTTAGAGCCCGTTGCGCCCATCGAACCATTCCATCGCATGACTTTTTGATAGGCTACATTAAGCAGCGATGGCGTTCTAGTTTCTTGTACATCAATCGAATCTAAAGGGCAAAGTGGGTCCACGCCTCTTCCCTCGCCTTGTATTCCAAAACCAATCCCTCCGTCAGCAATCCCCTGCGCCATACCTGCTTGAAAACCTGCCGCTGCATGATGGCAGGTTGCACAAGAGATCGCTTTCATACTCCCTGAGTATTTCACGTCTACCGCAAAAGCGGTTTCATGGTAAATAAACTTTCCCAATTCAATCTTCTCAACCGTCAAAGGATTCTTGGGATCTTGTGGAATACTTCCTAAATCATCACTATTCGGGAGTTGATAATACGCAACTCCTGCGCCATAAGAGGAAGCATTCATTTGTTCTATTAACTGTGCATCTAATGCATTCAGCGGTTCTTGTTGGCAACCTATCTGACTTAAAAGAATCGGTAATATCAACAAAAAAGCAAAGCCGTATGTCTTTTTCATATGTCCTTTTTTTAATAAAATACTGGCTTCCCCACAACAAGTCTATCCAATTAAAAGGGGTCTAAATAGACTGTTTCAAGGAAGATTTTAAACTTAATTTACAAACAATGGGAATAGATTCGCTACGTTAATAACGTAAGAGCTATTCAATATGTAAATTCTATTTTCTATTTTTTATATCAATGCTTGCAGGCAAGATACAAAATATCTAAAATACAAAAGCGATACAAACAGAAGTTTGTATCGCGTTTGTTCTTAGTCCAAGCTCCTTGGAGATTTATTACGCAAAGTACTTTTTCAAGAAACTTAGTTCATTGTAATGTCCATTGACCAAAGACCATAGGTCACTTTTGCTGTCGCATCACAAGTCGTTCCATAATCAATCGTACGGAGTATACCGCCACCAGCTGGTAGAACTTCTACGACACCTTTCTCCACCCAATTACAAGCATTTGCTTTGACTACTGGCGTTGTAATTTCAGCCGTATAAGCATTTCCATTTCTAGTCGTTCCATTAGCTGTTCCAGTCAATTGCCAAACATCATCTGTAATATCTGCTGGTGTTCCAGATCCTTCAATCCAAGTATATTCTTTGATGGCATCACGTAAAATAATATCGCCCTCTGGCGTGGTTACTTCTCCATTTGTTACGGTAGATTTAAACCTCGGAGTTCCATTCACAGTACTGATATTTTCAATCACATTGGTTCCCGAAACTTTGTATCCGTTTACTGTATAATCGGTTGTGTTAATGGTAACCGTCGTTCCGACAGCATTCCACCGACCGCTGTATACTGCTGTAATCACTCCTGTACGAACACGTCCATCACCACAACCCGTTGACGCATTAAAATCTGCGGTTACAGTAATTGGAAATGTAGTAGAGCTAAGTGTCAAATTTGCACAAGCTCGTAAATTATTATGTCCATTAGACTCTCCACTCATTGCGTTGTACACATCATCAAAGGCCAAGTCAGCCATGGTATCATCTGTAGAATACGTCCAATCTGCTGCGTTTTCTGTTTCACAAGCCGTTGTTATCAATAGTAACGTCACAATGCACAAGGTAAAATAACTTAGTAATTTCATAATTTAATTTTTTAAGATAGGGGGTAAAATTATAGTAAGGTGGATCATCGTCTTTTAACCTAAAAAGTACAACTTGTTGCTTAGACGACAAAGAGACCTACAAGTTTAATTCTTTTTCATTTAAAATAACAAATTCGATACCAACAAAACACTTTATAGTATTAATTATCAGTTATTTGATATAAAAAAAAGGCCTTAAAACGCCCAGTTAGAGAAGCAAAATCGCAGCTTGTGGGGAGCCATCGACAGGAACATTCCTCGGCTATTTTTCTTAAAAAAATAAGGTTGGTTGACAACTCTTCTCACGCAGTAACCACGTAGTAGCAGCGTAGCTAATCCTATGGCGTTGAACCCCTAGGCTAACTTTTAACAGCTCTGCATTGGGATATACCGTTTAAGTAGAACGTCGGATTCGTTTATTATCAAAAGAAAATAGACGGCTTCCCACTTAAAAGGTACGAGGCAGACCGTCTAATAAAAAAAGTGGTTTAGGAACAGTAAAAAAAGAAGATGAACATTCCTTAAACGATTAGCACACAATTTATCTAAGAACGAAAAACTAAAAACCCCACCGTTATTTCAACAGTGGGGTTTTCTATCTTTAGATCTTAATTTTTTTTTATTTTAAATGCTTCTAGTCGCATCAAACTGCTCTAAATAATCGGCAACACGACGTAAGAAAGAACCTCCTAACATGCCATCAACGACTCTGTGATCGTAAGATAAAGACAAGAACATCATGTGACGAATTGCAATCACATCTCCATATTCTGTTTCTACAACAGCTGGTTTTTTGCGAATTGCTCCTACGGCTAAAATTGCGGCTTGAGGCTGGTTGATAATAGGTGTTCCCATTACATTTCCAAACGTACCAACATTGGTTAAGGTAAACGTCCCCCCCTGAATTTCATCAGGACGTAGTTTGTTGCTTCTAGCACGATTTGCCAAATCATTTACATTCTTGGTCAAACCGACCATATTTAGATTTTCTGCATTTTTGATAACAGGTACAATTAAATTACCAGAAGGCAAAGCTGCTGCCATTCCAATATTAATATCTTTGTACCGTACAATTTGATTGCCATCAACTGCCACATTCACCATTGGATAATCTTGAATGGCTTTCACCACTGCTTCCATAAAGATCGGTGTAAACGTAATTTTTTCACCATGACGCTCTTGGAAATCTTTTTTAACACGATTTCTCCAATTCACTAAATCCGTTACATCTGCTTCTACAAAAGAAGTCACGTGTGGAGAAACATGCTTAGACATCACCATATGATCCGCAATCAAGCGACGCATTCTGTCCATTTCAATAATCTCAACATTTCCGCTTCTATTAACAGGAGGCGTTTTGAATTGAGGTATGGCAACAGTACTCTCTATTTTGGGTTGAGTAGCTGGAGTCGTTGTGGCTATAACCGCAGGAGTAGCTCCTCTATTCTCAAGATAAACTAGCATATCACTTTTAGTAACTCTGCTGTCTTTTCCTGTTCCCGAAATACGCTCTAGCTCGTCGAGCGCTATGCCTTCTTCTTTTGCGATACTTTTCACCAATGGTGAATAAAAACGATTGGAAGAAGACGTGTCTAAATTGGCCGAAGATACTGCTGCAACACCATTATTTTGTGCTACAGGTTGTTTTACAGTAGTTGAAGTGGCGACTTCCGCAACCGCAGGGGAAGCTTTCACGTCGGCTACGGCACTATCTGATTCAATCAAAGCGATAGCAGAACCAACTGCTACAGTATCGCCCTCTTGAAATAGGATTTCTACTAATTTACCTTCTACAGGAGAAGGCACTTCAGTATCTACTTTATCGGTTGCAATTACCACCACATTTTCATCCATCTCAATCGTGTCTCCAACCTGTTTTTCCCAAGTAAGAATGGTTGCCTCAGTGACACTTTCACCCAATTTGGGCATTATTAACTCAACCTTTGCCATTGTACTAAAATATTTGGTGTAAAAATCCTAATTCAAGCGCAAAAGTAACGAAAAATAGGCATTTTTAATAATAAATACCCCGCTTTTATTAATACTTC
>CACVAQ010000266.1:11418-17161 GCA_902727865.1 uncultured Aureispira sp.
TTCGGGTTTTCCACGAAGTAATGTTTTATTGAATTGCCTTAAATAAAGACCTTTTTTAGATTTTATAGAAACGTATTTTTACAGAATTTTAATGCTAAAAATTGAATTTTTAAATTAACATTCAGAATTTTATTTGGCTCTCTAAGCGCAATAGAAATCAAAAAATTTAAACCTTTTAAATTTAATGGCACTTTGACAACTGTTCTCACGAAGTATTTTTTGCCACAGCGGACTCTTTTTCATAACAATAGGTTTTTAGTTGTAGGTTTTAAGTAAAAAAAACTAAGTTCTTGACTTATAGCTCTTTTACTTAAAACGTAGAACATACGACTTAAAAAAAATAGTAAAACCTAAAGCATTTTAATTATAAACAAAAGAAACAAGCCTTCTACCTAAACCACTGAGATCACCCAAGAACGCTTTCAGTAATTTTAGAAGAACAGTTGATAAACGAGATTTGGTAAAAAAGGAAACTGCTGTGCTGTCACTATTTTTTCGTTAGCTGCATCGTACTTAAACACATAAGCATTCTCAAAATCAGCAACATTTTGTAAAACAACATAGAAGTGATGCGAGATACGCTTTCTAGGGTGATTAAATCGAGCTCCAACACGAACATCAATGACCTTATACAGGTCAAAACGCTCCGAGTAAGGCTTGTCTACCTGTAAGACTTCTTTTCCTGCTAATATAGAGGCATCCAAGTCAATTGGAGTATAAGGCAATCCTCCGTGCATGTTAAATCTAAAATCACCATAAATTACATTTTGTTTCTTTTTTCCTATTTTAAACTCTTTTCCCATCACCAAAGAAGTAACATGTTGCGCATCAAAAGCGCTATTTCTCCAAACTTTATCACTTCCTTGATAAAAAGAACGTTGGTAAGCACTAGACAACAAACCATAAAAGCCCTCACTAAAGAATTTCTCAATAGAGACTTCAACACCATAGTTAAATCCAAGACCTTCACTTACTAAATTAACATAAGAAACGTATTCATCATAGGCCCCATGATTGGCAAGTGAAAAGCTACTGCTAAATCTATCAACGCCTAAATTAGTGCTGTAAGCAGCATAAGCATTTGCTTTAATCCCCAAAACCCTAGTTAAAGAAGCATCATAAGATAAAACAACTTGATGACTTCGATTTAATCCAAGTTGGCGATTACTATTATTATAACTACCATCGTTCTGTTTTTCTACTAAAAAAGCGATTGCAAACGATTCTATTTTACTACTCCAACCATAGCCCAAGCTAAGGCGGTGCCGTTTCCCAATTCGCCAATCTAAAGCGACTCTAGGTTCTACCGACCAAGAATTTTTATTCAAAGACCAATACATTCCTTGTACTCCTAAAACAAAAGAAAAAGTACTTGAAAATTTGTATCGAGCTTCAACAAAAGCATTCGCCAATACTTGTATTTCCTTTGCCTGCGAATAGAGTTCGTTGCGACGATTCCATTCTCCTTTTACATCTATAAAATGAAGATAACCACTTACTCCACCCCGCAAAACAAATTGAGAATTAAACTTTTTACTTAAAATAGACGAAAGACCTGCTCGCTGGCGGAAATTACGCACAGAAAATTCACGTACTCGCTGACCAAGCAAAACCGTATCTGTCTTCAAGTCATAATCTTCAATCAAATAAGATAAGGTTGTTTTTAAAGAAAAGTCATTATCAAAACGCTTCAAATGCGTAAATCCTACTAAACCTAAATAAGTATTCAGCGTATAGTTTTCATCGGCAAAGACATCTGCTGCTGAAGAGTCAAGCGTAACATCCAAATTAGAGATTCCACCTATTCCAAAGAAAGAAAAATGTCCTGCCTTTTTAGTAGGAATATCAATCTTAAAATTCACATCATTATAACTAGGAGTTGCACTAGTTCCTATAGATAGGCCTATTTGATCTAATAGACCAAAGATACTTCCTCTAACAGCTAAGGTATAAGAAGCGCCTTTCTTTTTAAAAGGTCCCTCTGCTACGAATTCAGCACCAAAAAGATTTATTTGAGCAGAAAATTCATGTCGTTCATTGTTTCCTTTTCGCATATTAACATCAAACATTCCTGCATAAACATTACCATAGCGAGCAGAAAAAGCACCATTAACAAAATCCGAAGAGGCCAATAAGTTATTATTTAAGATTGGAAATGCAGCTCCTGTATTCCCCATTGCCGCAAAATGATTCGGGTTATCAATAGGTACTCCTTCTACCATCCACTGAACTCCATTGGGGCTATAACCTCTTGAAACTATATAAGTTTGTTGATCATCTGCATTTAATAAACCAGGATAGTTGGTGACCGCTTTTCCTAGTCCACCAAAACCTGTAATGAATCGGTTCGTCTCTTCAATATTAAATGGTCGAGCACTAACAACGTTCATTTCATCAATCGTCATCATTTTAGCATTTCGAATTCGGCTACCTCGATTAGATTGTATCGTTGCCACTTCGATGTCCACCTCTTCTTCCATTTTTAGCTGAATAACCGACTGCTTACCAGCAATGACCAATTCGGTATAAACGATATCGTAGTAATTCAGTCCATTGGCACGGATTCTCTGATAACCAATTGGCACATTTTCCAATTGAAAAGAACCATCTTCGCCCGAAATAGTGGCAATTCTGGGAGTATAATTTAGTAACTCTACCAGTATATTAGGCAGTCCTTTTCCTGTAACTTGATCCACGACTGCTCCACGCACGGTTTGTAGTGCAACAGCCTCTTTATCTTTTTGAGCACAAAGGGTATTCATGAATAGAAAAAGGGTGAGAATAATTCCTAATTTCATAATGCATTGTTTTGTATGGGTTGACCTATAAAAAATTATCAGTTTATAAATCCCTCAATTTAATTAAAATTTAATTGCTCGTTCAAAAGCAATATTTAATTTACCCATTTTCAAAAACATTGTTGTCAACTTCCAACAAGTTTGATGGGCATTAAAAATACCTTGCTATTTTCTAGTTTTTAAGAATAGTTATACTCTGTACATTAGATTAGGGTCCGTGTCTTTTGCAACTCCCCATGAACACAACACACTAACCTTCCATCTAATAGAAAAATTTCCGCTTTATAGAAGGCCTTAAAAAAAATAAAAATCACGGAATAGCAACACATAAAAGATTTCCAATCCTCCTAGCGTACAAACACCAATATAGTCTGTCGTTAAGTCAATCTTAAAGAAATCATCCACTAATATAATAAGATACGCAAATATTTTTAGTACCAACGTAAAACAACTTACATTTAAATTACTAAAAAACTTCTATTTTCAATTAAACCATTAAAAAGCAAGAAACTAAAACAAAAAATTAAATGGCTCTTTAAAGGTAAAAAAATTATGCTTGAATTCGTTTCGACTATTGTCAATCATTTTATTCCTTTCCAGGTTACCAACCTATTCTGACACTTCTGATAAATCATCCAACAAAAAGCGGCGTAATAAATTCAGTGCAATCGTTGTGGTGCGTTCTATATTTTGTATGCGATCTTTACCCAATTGTAATTTTTCAGTATAGATTTTTTCATTTTCAGTCACGGCAATCCATATTGTTCCAATAGGTTTTTCTGTACTTCCTCCTGTTGGACCAGCAATACCAGATACGGCTATGGCACAGTTGACATTTAGCAATTTTTGAGTACCTCTTGCCATTTCGATGACCGTTTGTTCGCTAACAGCGCCATGTTCTTCTAAAGTTGCTTCTTGCACGCCTAGTAAATTACGTTTTACCGTATTAGAATACGCAATGATACTACTCTCATAATATGTTGAACAGCCCGCTACAGAAGTGATTTTATGCGCAATATTTCCTCCCGTACAACTTTCAGCAGTCCCCAAGGTATAGTTTCTCTTTAATAACATTTTTCCAATAACACTTTCTAACGTATCCTTTTGTTCTCCAAAGATCAAACTCCCTAAAATGGGGGGCAACTTTCGCACATAATGATCTAATTGTGTTTCTAATACAATCGCATCTTCTCCGTAAGCGCTCAAACGCAAACGAACGATCCCAGTCATGGTGTTTGGCAAGTAAGCCAATTTAATATTGGAAGGCAACTTCTCTTCGAACCCTTCCAATAAATCTGCCAAATCCGTCTCTCCTTTCCCTGTTATATTAAGCGTATAATGCATAATGGTCGGAAACTCAAACTGCATTTTCAACTTAGGTAATATTTCATATTCCATCAAATATTTCACCTCTCTTGGAACGCCAGGCATGGAAACAATGATTTTCCCCTCGTGCTCAAACCACATCCCTGAAGCCGTTCCAGCTTTGTTGATTAAGACTTTTGCCCCCTCAGGCATTTCTGCCTGTGTTCTATAACGATCATCTGGCACACGCCCATATTGAGCAAACAATTGCTGTATATTGCTAAAACTAGGTTCGTGAAACTTCAATTCCATTCCAAAATAGTCTGCCAATGCTTGTTTGGTAATATCATCTTTTGTTGGTCCTAGACCTCCTGTTATCAAAATTAACTTAGAGCGTTCGATCGCCAAGGCTAAGCTCTCTATAATTGCTTCTCTAGTATCCGAAATCGTTTCCACTCGATCCACCGCAATGCCACTTTTGTTCAACTCCTCTGCCATCCAAGAAGCATTGGTATTAACAATCTGTCCAATTAAAATTTCATCGCCTATATTTATGATTGTTCCTTTCATATTCTATTTCTTTCTTTACATTTTTTTGTTCTGGGTAAGTGCATCGCCATGATTAAAGGAAACTATTTCAGCAGCCTAATTTTAGGCATTACGTCCTTCATTCCTTATCTAGTTCTGCTTTTTGTAAAGAATCCATTTTCACATCTAACAAAACAAATTACATAGTAATTATACATATACCAAATATTTGACTATTTTTTATATTCACCACTAACTGATTTAAACAAATTATTTACGAATAAGTTGTTCAATAGGTTGCTTTTTATCTACTATTTATCATAAATTTTCAAGCTCCAAAGGAATTCATCCCCTTCATACCTATAAAAATCCTACCAAAACATAGGTTATCCTTAATGTTTCTTGTATTCTTGTATTTATTCTTACAACCTCTAGCCATTATTATAATGAACCACAAAACTCCCTCTATTAAAAGTATCTTGGAAGCGTCTATTGCTGTAAAACAACAACTGTTGCAACAAGATTTAATCTTAGAGCATATTCAAGAAGCGATTGACCTGATGGTGCATTGTTTTCAGGCAGGTGGCAAAGTTCTTTTTTGTGGTAATGGTGGTAGTGCCGCAGATGCTCAACATTTGGCGGCTGAATTTTCGGGCCGTTTTTATTACGATAGAGCGCCTTTGTTTGCCGAAGCCTTGCATGTCAATGGCTCTTACCTAACAGCGGTTGCCAACGATTACTCTTTTGACGAAATTTATGCCAGAATCGTTCAAGCCAAAGGTAGAACGGGCGATATTTTAGTTGCTATTTCTACTTCAGGCAATTCGCCAAATGTCATCAAAGCATTACAACAAGCAAAAAAAATAGGCTTAACAACTATTGGTCTGACAGGCGAAAAGGGAGGTTTGATGGAAGCGCATTGTGATCTATTATTTAACGTCCCTTCTTCTGATACGCCTAGAATTCAAGAGTGTCATATCTTAATTGGGCATACGATTTGTCAATTGGTGGAAGAACGTATTTTTGGAGCAACCAAACCGTAGGACTTATAGGGCATTTAATAACTCCTGTTACGCAAAAGAACAAGTATGCAGATAAAAGACCAGCGTTCA
>CACVAQ010000266.1:17261-24261 GCA_902727865.1 uncultured Aureispira sp.
GTTTTTATAGCAAAAAAAAGTCCTTACCTAACATCAATTAATAATAGAATCAACGAAGTTAATTTTTTAAATGCACCTTTCGATATTCCGAATGATACCATTCTACGCCCCAATCTTTCACTTCCATTAATTCCAAACGAGTCAATCGAGCGGTTGCGGTAATGGCAAATTTTCGGATGGGGGTTCGCCAACCTCTTGGGTCCTTCAACTCTAAGTAGATGAAGTTATCCGCAGCAGTCCAAGTTCCCTCATAACGATTGCAATAGTGACAATCATAGGTAGAATTTTCGTAGACAAAAGTTCCGTTTTCATTCAATTGGATTTGCTCTCGCCTTGCTCTAGAGGGCGTTGGGGTAAATTCATATAAGCCAAATCCTTTTTTATCGTCTAATAAAACTTGTGTCTCATTTTCTAATTCCAAGTAAGCCAAATCATATTGAGGCTTCAACAGCCCAAAGTCATACTCGGCATGCCAAACCTCTTCCCCACTCCTATTGTACCAAACTTGTAAGCCATGAAATACGCCAGCAGCATTATACTCGGTATCGCTTTTCATCGTTCCATCGGCATAAAATTGCTGCCCATACGTCCTTGCACCATTATTATAATAGACCAAAGCCAAACGATTCTTATCGTTGTCGTAGTAGGCTTCATAATAGCCTTTTGGTACGCCTTCGGGCAAAATCAAAAACACACTGTCGTTGGTTATTTCTGTTGTAAATTGATAGGTACACCCATATCTAACATCTACTTGTTCTAGATAAATGTCATTGTTACTTAAGGTATCAAAAGTAAAGTAATTGACTTGCCCATAAGTTGACCAAGAGACCAACAGGCTCATTGTTAATATTGTATAACATTTCCACATGCTATAAATTTAAGAAAGAGCCTTGGTAAAAACTAAAAATGCTCCTTATAATTCCTTGTTCGCTGTCATAACTACAAAAAAAATAGCTCTATTCATAGCGCATTAAAGAACTTTATTCCGTCCAAAAAAAACAAAAAAAAAGCCCAAGCAACTTAGAACAAGAAGCTTGGGCAATATCTGTACAGACTTACAAAAACAAGGTATTTCTGTAAGTTAATTTATCATTTTTTTTACGCACAACTTAGATCATCAAGCGCATAGGCTCTTCCAAAATTGCTTTTAGTGTTTGCAAGAATTTTGCTCCAGAAGCACCATCTACGACTCTATGATCGCAAGACAAAGTTACTTTCATAAAGTTCGATTCTTTTACTTCTCCATCTACCAGCACCAGTCTAGGACTGATTCCACCTACTGCTAAAATACAAGCATCAGGCGCATTGATAATAGCCGTAAATTCGTCAATACCAAACATTCCTAAATTAGAAATGGTAAAGGTATTTCCAGACATTTCATCTGGGGTTAGTTTACGTTCTTTGGCTCTACCCGCTAACTCCCGAATTTCAGTAGCAATGCTAGACAAGGCTTTAGTATCTGCATTCCGTACAACAGGAACGACCAAACCTTCATCAATCGCTACAGCAACACCCATGTTCACATAGTTGTAATAACGAATCTTATCGCCCAACCAAGAAGCATTGATATTTTTGTGTTCTCTTAATGCTTTTGCCGTTGCTTTTACGACAAAGTCATTGAAAGAAATTTTAGTTTCTGTTAATTCCTTTAATTGTTTGCGAGTCGCAATCAATTTGTCCATGCAAATTTCCATTGTTAAATAGAAATGGGGTGCATTGAATTTACTTTCACCCAATCTACGAGAAATTACTTTACGCATTTGGCTAACAGGAACATCTTCGTAATCACCATCTGGTTCAGGAACGTTGATCGCTTTAGTAGCCACAACAGGTGCAACAGGTTGAGGGTTTTTCAAATATTCCTCTATATCCCGTTTAACAATACGTCCATCGTCTCCAGTACCCGTCACTGTATTAATGTCGATCCCTTCTTCTTTTGCCATTGCTTTTGCCAATGGAGAAGCTTTGAGACGGCCATTGTTGGCGCTGTCCTTTGTTGCTTCTTTGACCAAAGGTGCAGAAATAGTTTCTAACACTTTTTCAGAAGGTTGTTCTGCTTCTTTTGGAGCGGCCTCTTCTTTAGGCGTATTATCAGCACTTGTCAATAAGGCCGCATAATCTTCTCCTTCTTTTCCAATGATAGCAATGATAGCATCTACAGGAACTGCATTGCCTTCTTCTACTCCAATGTACAAAAGTACACCGTCATAAAAGCTTTGAAATTCCATAACTGCTTTGTCTGTTTCGATCTCAGCTAATAATTCGCCAGATTCTACAGCATCACCAACTTTTTTGTGCCATGCCACTAGTGTACCTTCTTCCATCGTATCACTAAGTGCGGGCATATGTACTACTTCAGCCATTATAGTTGTCTTTTTCGGTAGTTTTTAGATATTTTTAGGATAAAGATAGTAATGATTTTTTAATGTTATAAAATTGAATCGCTTTATTTAACGTTATTATCATTAATACTCCGTTGATTAGCTGCGCTGCTACTGCGTGGTTTTTAGTTTTTCTATAAAAAACATAAAAAAGCAGCTTGCATTAGTTTGATTAGCAGCTTTTTAATACTTTGACAAAAAAAAACTCATCTTATTGATAATCAAAGCGAAGCACTCCTGCAATAAACTAATACAATTTAGCTACGGGGAGCCTTTGTTAATCCGTGCCGTCGCTACGCTTAGTTCGGGTTTTCAACGGAGTAATGTATCATATTAGTCTGTCTATAACAAAAAAAAGGGCGATCTGTCGAGCGCAAAACGCTCTAATCCTTTATGAATGCCTTATGTCTTTGACCATTTTTAAAACCATACAACAATGTTAAACAATCTAAGTTTAATTTCCACTCTATTTATCTTATGCTTATTTTCTTGTGATAATTCGAGAACCTATACCTTAGAAGAATTAGAAAAGAATCATTACAATGATTTGGGTTTGCAAGTAGATCCCGCATTAGATGCGGAAGCATATAAAGCACTATTTGAGGCGTTTCAAGAGTTGAATAAGGATCAAATTTTAGAGCGTTTAACTGAAAAGGACTTGGAGCTACACCAGGTTTCTTTTGCCTTCTATTATCTAGCAAATGCTTACGCAGCGGAAAGAGATAAGGAAAACTGTTTAAAATACCATGAGCTAGCTGCGGAAAATTACCTCAACCCTCAGTCTTTGCTCAAATTAGCAGAGTTTAATTTTCACATGAATAAAGATTATCCAAAGGCCTATCAATATTTGCATCGATCGCTAGAAATTACCATCGAAATAACCGAAAATAACCGAAGTCATCCCGTTGCCAAAAATGGCAAAGACAAAGCTCAATTTTTATTGCAAGAATTAGAACGCATGGGCGAAAGAAAGATCTTCGACAAAGTTGCCCTCCGAGCGCAATTAAAAATAGAATTAACGCCTTTGGTTGATAAATACAGAGAAATCTATGGCTTAGGCCCTAGAGAGCATTCCTAGAGCAGAGCCGTTCTTTGACAACTCAAAAATTAGCTACGCTGAATCTTTGAGTTGTCAAAGAACCATTAAAAGTACCTGATACCAAAATTAATAAGGCTCCTAATCATCCTTTTTGGACAGCCGACGTTCTGCCTCAATTTGACGCAAGGCAATGTCCGCATTGTCCGTAGGATAATCTCCTGACAAACAAGCCATACAAGTATTCAGTCCCATGTCGTCAAATTGAGCTTTCAATTCTCCCAAGGACTGATAAATCAAGGCATCTGCGCCAATGTAGGCTTTAATTTCATCAATCGTTCTATTGGCGGCAATCAACTCTGTGGTCACCGACATATCAATCCCATAAATACAAGGGTTTAGCAAGGGAGGAGCCGCAGAAATAAAGTAAATTTCAGCTGCGCCAGCTTCTCTCAAAATTTGTACAATGCGCTTAGAAGTCGTTCCTCGAACGATAGAATCATCGACCACCGCAACTTTTTTCCCTTCTACCGTTTTTGCAATTGGGTTCAATTTTCGTTTGACAATATCCTCTCTTTCTGACTGTTTGGAAGAAATAAAACTTCGTCCAATATAATTACTCTTCACCAAGCCTCGACGATGTGGAATATTCAGTTCTTCTGCCAAACCAGAGGCCGCAAAATAACCAGAAGTAGGGACATCAATTACAATATCAGGTTCTAAACCTGCGGCTCTAACTTTCTCTGCCAATTGACGCCCCATTTTCACGCGTTGCCCTGCCACCAAACGAGTATGTAAATAAGAATCTTCTCTAGCAAAATAGATGAATTCAAACACACAAAACCGTTGTCCATTTCTGTGTCCCTTACGAGAATGCACCGTTTTATTATTGTCAATAAAAATCATTTCTCCAGGTTCCAAATCACGAACAACCTTGTACCCCAAGTGGTCAAAACAAACCGTTTCAGAGGCAACTCCGTAAACGATTCCTTCATCCGTTTCCTTCTTACCTAAGATCAAAGGGCGAATTCCATTCGGATCGCAAAAAGCCAACAAACCATGATTCGCAATGATAGATACAACCGCATAAGCTCCGTGTACTTTTTCTTGCGTTGCCTGTACCGCCTCAAAAATATCATCCGCCGTCACATTTCCAAGGTCTTTTGAGGCGCGTAATTCGGATACAAAGGTATATAGAATCAACTCTAAGTCATTGGTAGTATTGGGCAAAATGTGATGTTCTCTATACAAACGCTCGCTAATTTCATTAAAATTAGTAATGTTTCCATTGTGTGCCATCGAGATTCCAAAAGGATAATTCGTCCCTATCGGTTGTGCATTTTTCAACTCGTTTGAACCATGTGTCGTATAACGAACGTGTCCAATTCCAATGTCGCCCAACAAACGCTCTAAATCTTTTTCTTCAAAAACATTGTTGACCAAGCCCAAACCCTTTTTCTCATGGAACAGTTTTTTGAATGTTGTAATTCCTGCTGCGTCTTGCCCTCTATGTTGCAATGCTGTTAAGCCCATCATTAAGTCGTAAACAATCCTGTCACGACCTATAAACCCTACAATTCCACACATTTTTTTATTTTTATAATAATAGTTGGTAATTTTTAAAACTCATGCCCTACTTCATCGGCTCTAATACTTTAGCCGCCAATTTTTAATGCTTTTTTTTGTTGTACATTTTGAATAGTTATTAGGACAAAAAAATCCTCAAACAGCAAAATGTTATGATCAAAAAACGTACTTCTGTTATTCAAAAATTTCTTGAAGTGTTTTACTATAAAAATAATGCTCCACTGCCAAACCTCGACGCTCTACTTCTTCCAAAGTGCTTGCTCCTTTGAGGTCAACAGAATGTTGCGCTATAATTGCTCCCGTGTCTAATCCTTCATCTACGTAGTGCACGGTTACTTTTGTTGTTTCTAAGCCTTTTTCAAACGCCCAGCCATAGCCATTTAGGCCTTGATGTTGAGCGGTATCCGCAGGATGAATGTTGATAATTCGCTTTGGATAGGCTGCGACAAACGCACTAGACAAGACCCGCATATAGCCTGCTAAAACAATATAATCCAATTGATAATCCGATAATAAAGTTAAGACCTTTTGATCAAAAGCCGTTCGTTTTAGCCCTCTAGATTCAATACAGTGGGTCTCTAAGCCCAATTGTTGGGCATGTTCCAAACCTCCTGCATCTTGCCTGTTGGCAAAAACCAAAACCACTTCTACTAGGTCTTTTAAAATTCCTCCTTGGCATTGTTCCACAATAGCTTTCATATTGCTCCCTCGCCCAGATATAAATAAAGCAATTCTCTTTTTCATTTATTTGACGACTTTATATACTCGTTGTCCAATGTCTTTTCTATAAAAATTGTCTTTAAAGCTAATTTTAGCACATTCTTCGTAGGCTTTTTTAATCGCAGCGTCCAAGGTCTTGCCCTGTGCCACTACGTTTAAAACACGACCGCCATTGCTTACTATTTTTCCTTTTTTTAAGGCTGTCCCTGCATGAAAAACAAGCGCATCCGCTACCTTAGACAAGCCATGAATGGTATGGCCTTTTTCATAGGCCTTGGGATAGCCACCAGACACTTGTACCACATCTACAAAAAAGCCTGTTTCAAACTCCAATTTCAAATCGCCTAGACTTCCATTCAAACAAGCTTTCACCACTTCGCCCAAATCTGTTTTCAAAGAAGGTAATAACACCTCTGTTTCTGGATCGCCAAAACGCACGTTGTATTCCAACAATTCTGGTCCATCTTCACCGATCATTATTCCAAAATAAATAACGCCTTTGTACTCCATTTTTTCAGCTTGGATGCCTTTCAACGTTGGTTGCACAATTTTTGTATCAATTGCTTCGGCTAATGCGGCATTCCAAAACGGCACAGGGCACATCACGCCCATTCCACCTGTATTCGGTCCCGTATCGCCATCGTTTAGCTGTTTGTGGTCTTGTGCTGGTAATAACAATTGAATGTTTTCCCCGTCGGTAAAGCCAATAAGGGAAATTTCGTCTCCTTCAATTTTATCTTCGATCAAGAAAGGGCACTCTTCTCCGTATTGGTCTCGCAGTTCGTCCAAGCCATCCAAGGCTTCTTCAATGTTGTTACAAACAAAAACGCCTTTCCCTGCCGCCAAACCATCGTATTTGAGCACCAAATCTCCGTCCAGCTCGTGTACTATTTCTTCGGCATCACTTACCGCAGAAAAGCTATGAAAGTCTGCTGTTGCGACGCCATATTTTTCCATAAATTGTTTAGAAAAAATCTTAGAGCCTTCTAGCTTTGCCGCAGCTTTGCAAGGTCCTAATGCCTTGATGTTTGTTTTATTAAAATAGTCTACGATCCCATTTGCCAAGGGCACTTCTGGTCCTACAAAAATGTAGGTGATTTCATTCGCTTCGCAAAACGCTTGTATGGCTTCAAAGTCGTCTATATCCATTGGATGACTGTTTGGAATGCCACCATTTCCTGGTAAGGTGTAAACGGCTGCTTCTCCTAGGCTTTTGCCTAATTTCCAAGACAAAGCGTGTTCTCTTCCGCCTGATCCTATTATCGCTATTTTCATT
>CACVAQ010000267.1 GCA_902727865.1 uncultured Aureispira sp.
TGCTAAGTAACGTTACTAAATATAGGTTCCAAAATTATAGTAAATTTTGCTAGAATAAACTAATTTTTTGATAATGTCACAGACTTCCGAATATTCGACCGTCTTTCTTTGATGTTCAATTTTTGGGTTCTCTGATAACCGAAAGAATCTTCTTTTCTTAAAAACGAGCGCCCTGTTTTCTCCAAGCCCAAATAATGATGAGTGCAATAACTGCACCTAATAAATGTACAATATGTCCGATTCCAGTTTGTGCCCTTGACATTTCGCTAATAAATTCAAAGGTAGCCAAAGCCAAAACTAAGTAAGTAGCTTTAATCGGAATGGGCGGAATGAGCAGGCGTAAGGTTCGATTTGGATACAAGGCCGCAAAGGTAAATAAGACCCCATAAGTAGCCCCCGAAGCCCCTAAGGATCTTTTGAGCCAGAGATTCCCTAATTCCTGCATTTGTCCCGTGATATCATCAACATTTAATTTAATGAGTCCTTTGGACCAAGCAATTTGGTCCGCAGACAAACCAATCATGAGTTGATGCACTTGAAAATAATCCGCTAACATACTTATGATGTTCGCACCCAAGCCTGCCGATAGATAAATGAACAAGAACCGCTTAGGGCCTAAATTTCGTTCTACATCTGCTCCAAACATGAATAAGACAAACATGTTAAAAAAAAGATGCCAAAAATCTGCGTGCATAAAAAAAGACGTAACCAACTGATAGGGTTGAAACGAAGGATGCTCGACATAATAGTTGACAAAATTAAGAGACACTATATTGCTAAGAGATATAGAGGCCAAGAACATCAATAAATTTAATATAATGAGGTTCTTCGTAACATCAGGGATAGAATTAAATTGTGATTGCATTTTGTTGTGTCTTTTAAATCGAGCCCAAATGAAGATTCATTTGAGCTCGGTTTTGCATGGAAGCCAATCAATAATTTTATTAAAAAGATAGCCCTAGCCCATGATTGCTTCTACGGAGGTCACCTCAGGAACCATGCGTTTTAACATGCCTTCGATGCCTACTTTTAGTGTTCCAGAAGAAGACGGACATCCGCTACAAGAACCTTGTAAGATCACGTTGACCACGCCTTTGTCAAAAGAATGAAACTTGATGTTACCACCATCCATTTCTACTGCTGGACGAACGTATTTATCTAATAATTGCTTGATTTTGCCGACTAGTTCCGCATCGTCGCCAGTGTATTGCTCTTCTTCTTCCGCTTCTAGTTTTGCTTTTACTTCTTCAAAACCTTCTTTCATAACTACTTTACCGTCCTCAATATAGGTTTTGATAAAGGTTTTTAGCTCCATCATAATAGTCGGCCATTCGACTTCTGGAGATTTGCTAATTGTTACAAAGTTATTACAAATGTAAACGCCTTGGACATACTCAAATTTGAATAATTCCGTAGCTAATGGCGACCACTCTGCTGCCAACTCTTTTTCGTCTACAGGGAAATCCGCCATTTTACGAGCGTACATCATTTGGTTGGTGACAAACTTTAACGTCTCTGGGTTCGGAGTTTGCTCTGTGTAAAGCATTACTGGTGGCTTCGTCATTTTTTTATCGTCCATTGTTGATTGCTATTTTTATAATATAAATACCACCGAAAGTAGTATTGGATAGAACAGAAATTCTAGATTTAAAATTCAATTTGTTTGATCTTAAAAATTGCTTGCACAAAAATAACAAAAAAAGCTCTTTTTTGTTGTTGTGTTTGAATTTTTAGTGTTTTTATGAGGATATTATGATAATAGTAGCTTGTAGCGTTTTTGTTTTTTTGATCATAAAAATAATAATAAAACCTTTAGTAGTTTGATTGTTAGGCTGTTAGTGCTGTGTTTTGTGATAATTCATCGAAGGGGCAAAGCATCGAATGCGGCATCTTTAGGAAGTATCGTGGGGAATGAATCGCATAAAATAAAAAGCCCTTTCATAATTCTTGGGTATAATCCACTCAATAAATTTCCTTTATACGAAGAAAACACTATTTTTGTAATCAGAGTTGTTTTTTTTTCAAAAGGAGAAATTGGCAACGATAAAACCATACTATTAAGCTTAAAAAATCTGTATAAAACAGTTGCTTGTAATTCAAGGAACGATCATCGTTTTAGCATGACTTTTTAACAAATTATTGTAAAATCAAACCATGCAATTTTCTATCTCTTCAGCAGACCTTAAGGAGCAACTTCAAATTATTAATGGAGCGATCAGTTCTAACCCTATCTTGCCAATTTTGGAAGATTTTTTATTCAAAATAGAAGGAGATACCTTGACGATTGCAGCGACGGACAATCAAACGTTCATGACGGCAGCCTTGCATGTAGAGGCGGACGAAGATGGATGTGTCGCCATTCCTGCTAGAATCTTATTGGATACCTTGAAGCAATTGCCAACACAACCTTTAAAATTTGTGATTGACTTAGAAACGTTTGCGGTCTCGGTTACTTCTCAATTTGGTCAATACAAATTGGCTGGAGAAGATGGAAATGATTTTCCTAAAATACCAGCTCCAAACAAAGTAGAGAATATTGAGGTACCTGCGACCGTTTTATTGGAAGGAATTAATAAAACCTTGTTTGCCACGAGTACCAACGAATCGCAAGTCGCTATGACGGGCGTATTTGTTCAAATCAATAGCGAAGGCTTGACCTTTGTCGCAACAGATGCACACAAATTGGTTAAATATTGCTTTACCGATCTTGACACGGAATTGGATGGTGCTTTTATTTTACCTAAAAAAGCGTTAAATTTATTAAAAACAGCTTTGTCTAACAGTAGCCAGAACGTTAGCCTAGCATACAGTGATACCAATGCCATTTTTCGCTTTGAAAACCAAGTCTTGTCTTGCCGTTTGATTGATGAAAACTATCCAAATTATGGAGCGGTTATCCCTTCGGACAATCCAAATACGATGAGTATTACGAGATCGGATTTTTTAAATTCGTTGAAACGGATTGCGAATTATGCGAACAAAACAACGAATCAAGTAAAATTAGAAATTTCAGATAGTAGCTTGACGATAGAGGCGGAAGATTTGGATTTTTCCAATAGAGCGACAGAGCAATTGCCTTGTTTTTATGATGGGGATGCTATGACGATTGGCTTTAATGCGAAATTTTTGATCGAAATGTTGAATACGATTGGTGGTGATAATGTTCGTATCGAACTATCTAGCCCAAATCGTGCGGGTATCCTTAGAACAGAAGAACAAGCACCCAACGAAGATTTGTTGATGCTTGTCATGCCTGTTATGTTAAATGTATAAGACTAGCTCTTATAGAGAGAGAATAATAGAATTAGGCTGTTCCTTTGTGGGGCAGCCTTTTTTGTTTGTTGGAGCTTGTTTTAGAAAAAAAATGGTCTTGTTTTTGACTTTTAAATAAGCACGACGAACCGTCCCTTGGCTTCAAAAAAAACACAACTTATGAAATATCTTATTTTATGTATTGTACTCATAAATTTTTGTACTGCTGCTGCACAAACGGCAAAAGAGCATTATCAAAAAGGAAATGAATTGTTGAAAGAAAAAAAATATGCGGAAGCTGTTTCTAGTTACGACGCAGCTTTAGCGAAAGATTCTTTATACGCCTTTGCTCTAAATAATAAGGGGCGCGCCTTGTTTGAACAAAAATTATATGAACAGGCAAAGGAGGTCTTTGATAAAGTCGTTCGCTTGACGCCCAAAGATGCGGATGTACATTACAGACGAGCCAAATGTTATTGGGCGATGAATTACTTTGAAAGTGCGATTATAGATTATACCACAACGATAGAACTTGACCCAAAACATTTAGAGGCGTATTACAATAGAGGTTTGGGCTATCAAGAAGTGGATCGAAATAAAGAAGCGATTGATGATTTTAATACCGTCTTGGAATTGAGAGAATTGAACGCCAGTACGAGCGAAAAATACACCGATATTTATACCTTGTTGGGCTTTTCAAAGCGCTTGTCTGGTCAGTTTGAGGCCGCACTGTTGGATTTGGAAAAAGCCATCGAAATCAATCCCAAAGATGCCGCAGCGTATTATCACAGAGGTACAATCAAAGCAGGAACCGATGCCCCAGAAGCAGGCTTGTTGGATTTAACAAAAGCAATTCAACTAGATCCTGAATATGCAAAGGCCTATTATCAAAGAGGCTTGACCTATCGCCTTCAAAAAGAGTATAAAAATGCCTTGAAAGATTTTTCTAAAGTCATCGAAATTAACCCCGAAGCGAATAGAAGCTATATTTCAAGAGGCTATACGTATGCAAATATGGGGAAAGCGAAGGATGCCATCAAAGATTATGACAAAGCACTAGAGATTAATCCTAAAGATGCTGCAACCTTTATTCGAAAAGGTTATGCCAATATTGACTTAAAAGCTTACGATGCCGCAGTCGTTGATTTTACGGCAGCAATAGATTTAAAAACGCCTTTTTCTAGTTATGCTTATAATAATAGAGGAAATGCCAAACGTCTTTTGAAGGATTACGAAGGCGCGTTGGTCGATGTGAATCAATCGCTTCAAATGGATTCTTTGAATGCTTTTGCTTATACTAACCGAGGCTTGATTCGGATGGATAAAGGCGAACAAGAAGCCGCATTGACCGATTTGAATCGAGCCATAGAATTAAACGATCAAGTTGCCGAATTTTATTACAATCGAGGCAATTATTACTTGAAGCTAAAAAAATACGACAAGGCAACGGCTGATTATAGTAAGTCCTTGGATTTGGCTCCAGAATATAAACAAAAAGAAATTTCGAAGTTGTTGAAAGTGGCGAAGAAAGGCTTTCTTTCTGGGGAGTGATT
>CACVAQ010000268.1:0-3169 GCA_902727865.1 uncultured Aureispira sp.
GACCACATAATATTAAATCCATTACTATGAAATTTTATTTACTCTGCTTGTTTTTTTTAGGCATTGCCTTAGTGGACAACTCTAGTACAATCTATGCTCAGGAAGCAAAAAAAGAAGAACCGACGGAACAGTTAAGCAAACAAGAACAAGAATACTTGGCTGCACAAGAGTATTACGCAACCGTAAGACGGGTTAGTAAAATGTCTCGAGAAGAAAAAAATACCATTACAGAATGTCCTCTACACCACAATAAGAAGGAAATGCCCTTGAGTGATAACTATAGAGCCAATGCTTCGGACTATACGACTTCTTATGAACATCCATTTGCTTACCAACTCAATTATCGTCGTTATTGTCGGGTTTGTACCAAAGTTATGTCCAAAGATTCTGGACTAAAAATGCCTGTTCTTCCCAAAGGATCATATGAGCGTTGCCCTGCACATAACGCTACATTAAAGGGAAATCCTGATTACGATAACACCATGTACGAAAAAAGGCCTAGTGCTCGTACACCGCATGCTAGACAATATTCGTTTAAATATTATTGCACCCCTTGTACTAAAATTGTCAAAGCGGAAAGTAAATAAAATTTGGTTTGCTAATAAAATCCTACGCTTTGTTGTATCTTCTGTACAATTTTTCTTTCATAAAAAAGTGAATGTATTTATTTTTTATTCCCTTACAACAAAAAAAGCCTTGTAATATCCTAATGGATTCCTTAGCTTTTTTTATTTTTGTTTAATTATGTTCGTTCTTTGAAAGAGAGTGCTCAAAGGCGCTCTACAAACCTAGCAACGAAGTATCCTAACACCTTCCTTACCTTTATTCTAATAAAATGAACACAATGAACTTTACACCATCAGATAGATTGGGTCGTCTATATCAAATATGCTGTTTTTTGCTCCTGTTTTTCGTCGCAACATCGGCAACCGTCGTAGCTCAAAAAAGCGCTAAACCTAAAAAAGCAAAAGTAGCAAAAAATGGTAATTCTACGGAGGCCATCAAGGTTCAGTTGAGTGGAATGACTAGAGAAGAAAAAAATACGATGTCTCGCTGCCCCTTACACAATAAACACATGAGTCTTAGTGATAACTATAGAGCAGATGCTTCGAATTATACTCCTGGTGACGATTATCCTTTTGCTTATCAATTAAACTATCGCCGTTATTGTCCTGTCTGTACAAAGGTCATGGAAAAAGAAGCGAAAGAGTTCGAAGAAGAGGACAAAGAGGAGAATGAAAATGTACAAACATTTGAGCGTTGTCCTGTACACAACAGCCCTCTAAAGGGAAATACAGAGCAAAACAAAATAGATTATGAAAAAAATCCTTCTCCCGATACGCCACATGCTAAGCAATACTTATTTAAGTATTATTGTAAGACTTGTACAAAGGTTTTCAAGATTCAACACTAATATTTCTAGGTTTTTTGACTCCCCAAAGGAGCATCAATTTTAACAAAAATACCTTCTTATGCTTTCTGCTATAATTATATTTCTTGTACTTGGAATTGGCATTTATTTTTTACTAAAATTCTTACGTAATGTACAACCCACAGAAAGTGAGGTAGACCAAGACTTGAAAGAATTAAAAAATAAAATCAAACAGTTTAAAGGCGGGTTTATGCCTTGGACCGATGAGATTTCTTCCAATCAAATTGATCAAATTTTGACCAAAGATAATGCACGTTCTGGAAATGGGGTGTTTCTATCTAGCTTGGGAGAGCCTGTTTTTGCTTATGCCTACAAAAACTATATTGGTCCTGGTGAAAATGCCGTCATGTATATCTTAGCACAAGCGCATGAATATATTTTCAGAATTACCAACAAGGGAACGGAAGTGTTTATTGATCACGAGAAAAAAGGCTTAATTCGCGAGAATGGTGTCTTCTATGATCTAAAAAATGACGAAGTAGCGACCCTAAAACGCAATGGCGCTAGTGGTATTCATAAAATTTATATTGGTGGGGAAGAAATTGCAAAAATTGCATTGCCTGATTCTATTGCTGCCAAAGCTATTGATATTACAAAATTAGAGTTGAGTCCTTTAGAAAGAAATACGGTTCAGATGATCGCTGTTTATGATTTAGTCAGCAATATTGAAGCGACAGAAGGTTAAGAACGACAACGAACATGGTCCGCTAAAAGCATAAGCTCTTTTCTTAAAGGTTTTATGCTTTTTTGTTCTTGGCCTAGCCCAAGTCTAGATTTTAGGCTTCTTGGCGATTACGAGTATAAGAACCTACTAAAAGTGCGATGTTAATCGTTAGATACATTTGTCCTGCTATTGCGATAAAAATAGAAGTTGCTCTACCTGGTGCTGTTCCAGGTCCGATGTCTCCATATCCCAAAGAACTCATCGTCACAAAACTATAATAAGTCAAGGTATCTATCTCTGCCTTCCAATTCAAAGGCATCAAAAAAGACCCAGGGTATAAATGTTCTATTAAACGACACCAAAATCCGCCTAATAATCCCATCAGTAAATAGCCTGCTATAGATCCATATAGGATATTTAAAGAAACTCGCTTGGCAAAAGCTATTCGACGCAAAACAATTAAAGTGACATAAGAGAAGAAAAAAATCAAGCTTCCTATCTGAACTAAAAAGGCAGGCATATTGGAATCCGAAAAAGGAAATATAGTCGTTATCAAGACTAACATGGCTAAAGTTAGGCCGGTCCATAGATGTGCCTTACTAAGTCCAATTGAAATAAGGCTACAACTTAAAACAAATAATAGGGTGAAATAGATGGTAACATCCTTGACTCCTCCAGAAGGAATAAAAGAAGGGATAAAAACGAATAAACTTAGGGCGATTAACAACCATAAGAAATCATTGTTTATACGAATTTGAATTTTTTTTGAGGCATTAAACATAACTGGTATTGAAAAATTGGAGCAATAGCCTAAATTAAAAATAAAAGCTTACTCCTCCTATCCTATTGCATTTTTTTTACAGAGATATAAGTCCTTGGACAAAAATAATTAACGTCTTTGTGCCGTCTTTCTCTAATCGCTCTATATTTTATTTCCCAGCAAGACTTTCTACTCTGTTAATCCTTTCATTCTCTTTGATTCCCGCATTATTTATCTGTAAATTAGTCCTTATTTACTATCTTGTTGCTATTTGATAGCCTTAACGAGAACCAAACGAAGCCGTTCGTGAAGT
>CACVAQ010000268.1:3269-4799 GCA_902727865.1 uncultured Aureispira sp.
AAGTGTCTGATACCATACTTGCCCACTATCTAATAACTTTTTACACATTACATTCAACATAAAACACATATTAAATATGAAAATTAAAATTACTTTCTTTAGTTCCTTTCTTTTATTAAGCAACCTCTTGTTTGCTCAAAATGTAGGTATCGGTACGAATAGTCCTTTAGAAAAACTGGATGTCGTGGGAGACATCTATGTTCGAGGACATGATATTTATATGTCCCGTGACAATGCAACCAATACAAACAACGATTACCTAAGTTATAATGATGTGAATTCCTTAAGTTTAGGTGGTGGTGGTGTTTTTCATTTACATTCGGATCAAGCTAGAACTGGAACTTGGCAATTGCCTTCGGCATCTATTAGTGCTAGAGGGGCTTATTTTGCGGGACGTGTTGGTATTGGAACAACTGATCCCTTAACACTTACACATATCTCTAGTGGTACAGCAAGTGATGCGATTCTTCGTCTGGAGGCAGATACAGATAATAATAACGAAGATGATAACCCCGTAATTGAGATGTATCAAGATGGAGGTTTAGTTGGTGTTCTACTTGGTTTTTTTGACTCTGGAATTAATAGTGGCAATAACTTTAGAATAGGAACTCGTCACGCGGGTACGAATACCTTGAATACTTTTACGGTGAATACCCTCACTCAAAACATAGGTATTGGGACTGATGATCCAGATCAACGCTTGGAATTGACTGGTGGAGGAATACAACTCAATGGAGAATTTGGAATTGGTTTTACTGGGGACATTCCTAATGATGGTGTTGTTTCTGGGGATAGAGCTAAAATTTATTATGATAATAGTTTCCTAAGTGTTAATTCAGATTTTTTAGTCTTTGAAAAAACAGACGGCAATCATGTTGCTCCAGATGGTGGAATCATTTTCACGATGAAAGGTTCTGACAATGTTCGAACCCCTGCCATGACGATAAGAGGAACGGCTAGAGTGGGTTTACAAACCGTTACGACTCCTACTTATGCTTTAGAATTGCCTAACAATGTCACTGTTGGTACAGGTAGTGGACGGGCTACCTCTTGGGCAACGTATTCTGATGGTCGCTTAAAAGAGCAACGAAAAAGTATTCCTTATGGTCTTGCAACTGTCTTGCAATTGCGTCCTTTACAATACCAACACTACAATTCTACAACAGATGAAAATGGTCTGCTGAAAATTGACAATAGTAGCAGTGTAGATATTGGTTTTGTTGCTCAAGACTTAGTAAACCTAGTTCCTGAAGCCGTTTATACGCCAAGTGACGAATCTAAAGATCTTTGGGCTGTAGACTATACTCGTTTGGTTCCTGTATTAACCAAAGCCATTCAAGAACAACAAGCAACGATTAAAAGCTTGGAAGAAAAGTTTGACGCAATTGAAGCGCAATACAATGCCTTGCAAGAACAGTTGAATAAGAACAACAAATAACAAGGGGTACTAAATAAGCTTACAAGGCGATTTGACTTTCTAATATAAACGATTGGAAAATCAAATCGCCTTTTTCAATTTGTATAGAAAGG